>JBAVVF010000023.1:0-8938 GCA_049697155.1 Anaerolineales bacterium | reverse complement strand
GTTGCATGCATCCGCGCCAACCATTCCGGCTGACGACGTATTCCTGTTAGGCTTTGTCCAAGATCAGATTGCTTATATTTTTCTATTAAACTATGAAAGTACAAATTCTTCGAAGTGTATTCTGGCGTGCGCCCGTCCAAAAAATGAAGAGCATGATCAAAGTCATGCCAGCACCGACACTCCTCCCCGTTCCAGATCATAGTAGCTTTTTCATTGGGCGCATGCAATCGGCCATAACGGATATGAATGTTGTTACCGCCACGGTAATCCCATCCTCCCCATAAGAAACTAATCCGGCACCATTCGGAGTTGTATATCAATTTACCAGGCATATCAGAACGGTAGCTCTCTATAAATCCCCAGCCTGCTAGGTTTAGAAAACTTTGCGATACGCGGGTCATTTCATGAATGGGATTAATATCTCTTTCGTCAACTGCGGTCATGTTTATTCACCTCACTAGGGCAGGATTAGAACGTATGAATTAGTTGCATCATCAAAACTGATCTCATATCCTGCCTTCTTTAATTCCAGAAGCTCCTGCATACGGACAGGCAGGTAATCTAATTTTAGGAGTTGCTGAATCTCCGCCTCAGTCTTGCCAGAAAATATTGCCCGCACTGCAGCTTTCTCATTATCAATAAGGTCGGCTGATACACCATTCAGAGTATATTCAAAAGGCAACCCTTTATCAATCCCTGTTTGAAGAACACGTTGGTTGATCAGCCAGGCGACATCCCCCTGGTTTTGCCCGCCCAGCCCCCCCAGCAGATCCCAGAGGTCCGGATGAGGATTATAGTGCACTGAGCCTGTCTGCTGGGCATATTGGACGAAGCCGTTGGCATAGTCAATCCACTTACCCAATACAACCTGACCTTCATCACCATATTGTGTGGAGAGTTCGGCAATCGAATCAATCAGCGCCTTTTGTTCATCCGTCAGGTTTTTGGGGTCGATCGGGCCCAGGGAAATCAATTTCTTGACTGCTGCCAGCGCTTCTACATCCCTGCTGGCCCGTAAAGCTAATTCGGGCCCATAGTTAGCCAGCTCAGTCGCCTTCCAGCAGGCCAGCGCGGCGAGCGCCTCCGGTGCATCATCCCCCAACTGGAGAACATAATTTAATGTATCGTCGTCAAGTTTCGCCAGCAGGATTTCCGCATCCTCTAGACCAACGAGCTTCAGCACATCGATTGCTAGTTGGCCGCGCTGCTGGATCAATTCAATGGCATCATCGCCATATTTCAACAACAGATCAATGCCATCGTTGCCATAAGTCAGTATGATTTGAGCAGCGTCGTAGCCATGTAAGGTAACTAAAGTAACCGCTTCATCGCCATATTTAACTATCTTTTCTATTGCTTCGCCTCCCAGTTCTTTTGCAACAACGTTGCCCGGCATTCCCCCATCCATATGTTCCATTTGGATTTCCAGTGCGGTTTCTGCCGCGCCAGCTTCGTTTCCCAGGAAGGTCTGGACAGCCAATTGGAGGCCTAAAAATGCTTCTTCAACTGGATCTATAAGATTAATAAGGGGTTGGATATTTGCGCATATCGTTGGGTTTGCCGCGCACGCGCTTGCAACAGCATTTCCCGTCGCGACCACGGCTTGTGTAGCCAAGCCTCCAAGTACTGTCAATCCAATTCCAGTTACTACTTCAGCAGTTATTGACCCCACGAGTATGTTGGACAAGAGGTTGGTCAAAGGAGCACGATCATAGTGATTATTAAGAGCAACCGTACCTATTCCAATGGCAACACCAGCAACCAGTGCTGAAATACCTGCCGCCAGAATCAACACCGGTAAAGTTACAACAATTCCTGCTGCCAGTACCACACCAACTGCAACCAATCCAACAAGCGCCCCAATCCCCATCGAAGTTCCGGTCTGATGATTGTCAATAAAATCAACTACATCTTCCCACCATGGCTCATCCGCCGGGGTAGTCGTTGCTGGAGTTAGCTTCTCGGAATTGAAATATCCCGACAGGTTTTGCAGATCATCCTGCTGTTCGGCCACTTGCATGGCAGCCCACTTGTTCCGGAGAGCTTCCAGTGCCGCATTCCATTCCAGAGTTTCTTCCGCCTCTTCCGTCAGGATCTTTACAGTACTTCCAAATCCCATGATTCGTTGCGGCGGAAGTGTTTCGATGAGTCCCGATGCGGATGAAATTGCCTGCCCGAATCCCTCTGTTGCCGCGATCTTCTCCAGTGCCTCGATTTGTTCCGGCGTGGCACCCTGCGCACTTGCCTGATCAAGATACACATTGAAGATGGCCTGTCCCTCCAGCCAGTTCTGAATCTTCAGAGCTTCACGCTGGGCTTCCAGGCTGGCTTCGATCGCGGCGTTCTCTGCATGCACCTGCGCCTGAACCTGTGCGGCCTGCTCGGCTTCAGCTTCGTGGCGGAGACGCGTGGACTCGGCGGCATACGCCATCACAGCGGCAATGATCGCTGCCGCCGTTGTACCCCATAAGATACCCGCTGACGTCGTTGAAGCAGTTGCGCCTGCACTCCCACTCGTCAGCAGCAGGGACTGTGTACTGGTTCCAGTCGTCTCGGTCGTGATGCCGCCAAAATCGATACCGGCAGATGTGGTGCCTGTTGAAGTCTCGTTTGTATCGGACAATTCTTCGGGGGGAAGTGGAGGCTCCGCGACAGGCTCCTCCGTCGGAAACAGGCTCAGCAGCAGGTTCGGTTCCGGGACGATGATCTTCCCATGTTCGAAGCGCTCGTTGCCCGCCTGATCCCTGGCTTTGATCGTTACCAGATAGGTGCCCGGCGGCGCGGCGGTCTTGTCCTTGAATTCCCCATCCCAGTCGATGTGCCCTTCGAAGGTTTTCCCCGCTGCATCCCTCTCCCAGGTCACCTTGGCATAGATCTGGCGCTCGTCTTCGATCACGACCCGCACGGCGTCCAGTCCGCTCTGAGCATCGTAGACGCTGTACTGCACGCTCGTGCCCAGCTGCCAGGAGGCCGGCAGATCGACGTCCGGTTTGGCAGTATCGACATGGAAGACCTGGACGGGCGTCTCGGTCAGGTTGCCCGCCCGGTCGACGGCCCGGAACCGGACCGTATGCTCGCCGTCCGCGAAGGAGACCGGCGCATAAGGCTGGTACGCCGCCCCGTCGGGGGAGACTTCGAACGTCCCCACGCCCGAGGTGGCGTCGCTTGCGGCGGCAGAGACCTGGACGGCGCCGGCCTTGTACCAGCCGTTGTCCCCGGGCGTCCCAGCGACGGTCACGTTGATGGCGGGGGTGGTGGTGTCCACCGAGATCGTGGTGGAGGTGTTGGAGACGTTGCCGGCATTGTCCGTGCCGCTGACGGCCACCGTGTGAACGCCTTCATTCAACGTTGCCGAGGCCTGCCAGTCGCCGCCATCGACAGCCAGGGCCAGGCTTGCCAGCCCGGAGGTGGCATCCGCGCCGGTGGCGGTCATGCCGGTCGGGGACACGTACCAGCCGTCGGCGCCGCGCGCCCCGCTGACGTCCAGACCCAGGTCCGGCGGGACGGTATCCACGCGGGCAGTCGTCGTGCCCATCTGAGAGCTGTCGCCCCAGGAGGAGAGGGCCCAGTAGGTGAAGCTGTTGTCGCCTTCGAGCAGGGAGATGCTGCAGCTGGCCGCTTCCAGCTCGCAGGCAAAGCCGGCTGCATTGCGCGTTCCTTCGATGAGAAGAATAATATGCTCCTCGAGAGGCTCATGCGCGCTGAGAACGAGCACGGGCGCGGTGACCCCGCACCAGCCGTTCTGCAGGGTGCAGTTCTCCAGCGTTCCGGTGATGGTCGCCTCCGGAAGAGCCGTGGTGGTGGTCTCGGCAGTATGGTGCTCGCGCCAATACTTGCGCCCATTGTACGAGGCTCCGCACTCGGGCCCCACGTTGTCATAATCCTTCCAGGGTTTCGCTTCATTACTGCATAACCAGGCATCTATACTCTTGTAGCTCCATTGTCCTGGCTTTACTTCCCGGCATTCCAGCAGCTGAATTTTGCATACGTCGACGGTGCGGGTGACGACCCGGTCGGGTCCCAGGTAGTCTGCCAGAACCGGCGCGGCAATACCCAATGCTGCCAGCAAAGCGATGAAGAAAACGATCCATTTGTGGTGTTTGGGCAGGTGTTGCATAAGACAATTCCCTCCTTAGCAAAAGCAATGAAAACCAGTTGATGATGCTGTTTGCATTATAACATTTTTCGGCGATACCTCCAATCAAAATAATAATTCCGAGCCCGGGCTGGGCCCGGATTTGGGGCTAAAATAGGTCCAGACACAAGCATATTTTCCACGAGGCAGCCATGGCAAACAAAGAACAACTGGAAATTTTGAAGCAGGGCGTCGACGTTTGGAATCAGTGGAGACAAGATCACCCGAATATCAAAATTGATTTAAGTGGAGCCGATCTTGTGGCGGCGGATCTCAACGGAGCCGACCTGCGCGCAGCCAATCTCAGCCGGGCCGATTTGAGGCGAGCCGATCTCGGGCGAGCCGATCTGCGTAACGCCATTCTCTGGGGAGTGAATTTCACGAGAGCGGATCTCAGGCAAGCCAATCTCATGGACAGCGTGATGGGTCATGCGTTTTTTGGGGATTGTGATCTGGGTAGTTCACGTGGACTTGAAAAAATTCATCATTGGACTTCCTCAACAGTGGGCACAGATGCAATAAGCAAATCCAAAGGCAGGATTCCCATTCGATTCCTGCGCGGCTGCGGACTGAGCGACGTTGAAATCGAATTTGCCAAACTGGCCGCACCGGGGCTGGATACGGACCAGGTGACGCAGATCGTCTATGAAATTCATCGTCTCTATTGCAACCAGCCCATCCAGTTCTATTCCTGCTTCATCAGCTACAACAGCCGGGATCAGGCCTTCGCGCAGCGTCTGCACGACGACCTGCAGAACAACGGCGTGCGCTGCTGGTTCGCCCCCGAGGATATGAAGATCGGGGATGAACTCAGAAAAGCGGTTGGGAAAGAAATACGCGTACGAGATAAGCTGTTGATCATCCTGTCCGAAAACTCCATCCGCAGCGAGTGGGTCGGCGACGAGGTGGAGAAGGCGCTGGCGGAGGAGAGGGAGCAGGGGGCGCTCAAGCTTTTCCCCATCCGGCTGGACGATGCAGTCTTCGAAACGAAGGACGACTGGGCGGAGAAGATCCGCCTGCGCCGGCACATCGGGGATTTCTCGAGCGACTATGACAAAGCTTTCCAAAAGCTGCTCAGAGATTTGAAGCCACAGTAAAAAAGTAAGTACCCGCCGGAAGAGGTCTACTCCGACCGGATGCACATCCGGGCCTACCGCAGGGACGCGGAGTACCAGCCTGCGGAGGGCGAGATCGTGCTCGAGAAGTAGTGGATGAGGCTGGTGATCGAATGGCGGACGGCTTAGGACCCGTCAGATGTGTAAAGATTTGTTACGGGAGTGCAGTCGTATAATATGGATACAGGCTGTTATGCAGGCTAAAGCTGTATAACACATAGTTGGGTGCTTGGTTATTCGATATAGAAAGGTGAACCCTAAAATGTCACTCTTTGGACCACCCAATATTAAGAAACTAGAAGCAAGCCGTAATATAAAAAATTTAGTCAACGCACTATCGTATGAAGTGACTGGCTCGACTCTTGAAAGCGACGCGATCAAGATTGAAGCGAGAGATGCCCTTGTCAGAATCGGTTCTCCTGCCGTTGAAGAACTACTCCAGGCGTTAAATAATCCATCTGCATGTCTGTCGTCTGTTATAACCTTAGGAAGAATTGGAGATGTTCGAGCAGTTGAGCCTTTAATTAATGTGTTGCATAAAGGTTGGATCGAAACTTGGGTCATAGAAGCGTTGGCAAGTTTAGGGGATCAGCGTGCCGTAGAGCCAATTATCGGCTTTGCTAAAAATTCTTCTACACCTGATACTCCTTCTGATAAATGCAGCATTGCAGCAATCAATGCATTAGGGGAACTGGGAGATCCGCGCGCTGTCAATGTTCTTAACGCATTACTAAAAGATGATGCCAACAATGACAATCTTCGTGCAAAGGCAGCGAAAGCGTTAGATCAGATAGGGATTGCGATGGGAGTGGAGACGTTTATTGCAAACCTCGCCGCGATAGATGATGCGCTCACAACATCAGCAGAAAGTGAATTGACACAAATTGGAGTCCCCGCAATTGGGCACGTCTTGAATTATCTTTTCAAACCAGGCGATCCAGATGGAAAAATTGACAAATCTGCTGGTAGAGTATTTGCCAATGTGGGAGAACCCGCAGAGATACGGATTCTGTATGCGCTTAAACATCATCACAATTGGAACGAAGCTGGGGTTTGCATTGGCGCTCTGGGGTGGATTGGTAGCGAGCGATCATTAAAAGTGATTCTTTCGTACATAAATCATCAATATCGTTCCGCAGCTTTTACCGCACTAGGACAGATTGGAGATGAAAGGGTGGTCAAACCCCTGATAGATTACATTTACCGCAACAGTGATGATCACCGAGCGGTTAGCGCACTTGGAAAGGTTAAAGATCATCGCGCGCTTAATTCTCTTATCCTTGCCTTGAAGCAAAGTTCGTCCAACGTGCGTATGGGTGCTGCTATTGCATTGGGCAACCTGGAAGAGAAGAGTTCAGTAGAAGCATTGATAGCTGCTCTCAATGATGATGATTTTTTGGTGTGGGAAACTGCGGCTAAGTCTCTAGGCAAAATCAAGGATATTCAGGCAGTAACTCCGCTCATTACTGCTCTACAAGACAACTCCGAGTATGTAGTCCATGCTGCTGCTGTGTCACTCGCGCAAATTGGCGATAAGCGTGCTATAGAACCACTCACGGAGTTTCTTTAAAGATTCAAGCCAGTAGGAGTCCCTATTCACGAATACCAGAAAACATGTGAATTGATTTCTCAGTCCTTGAAAGACTTGAGAAATTGAGGGAATTTCTAAATCGGCTAAGAAAACAAGCGGTTCTTCACAAAAGATAACACGAGTCGATTTTGTGAAGCATTCTCCTTACAAACCGCACCCAACACAGCGTGCAGCTGACGGTGGGGATGCGCCGCGTTTTTCAAGCTTGTTCCTAGCTTCGGCGGAATCTGCTCCCAAGCCGAATCCACGCCCGCCCACACGCAGGTAACGCAGACCGTTGGGCAGTTCCTTGCATAAAAGGTATCAATGAAAATCAAAAACATCGTTGCAGTTTTGCTTGTTGCTTTTATTTTGGTTTCGTGTGCGCCAGTAGCCACAGTTATTCCAACAGAAACAGTTGTTCCTACTTCAACTTACACGCCTGCGCCGCCTCCAATAACTTCAACGCCAGCCCCTGAAAATATCGCCGATTCGCAAAACTTGCAGAACTGGATTGATAATTATTTTCATGCGTTTGGGGGCAAAGCCATCGTCAATAACGCAGAAATGAACACAGAAAAATTGTCGGGTGAGATAAAAAGCAATTCAGAAAAATATATTAAGACTGTAAAAGTCAATAACGTTGAATACTTATTTTTAGTAGTAAACGAAACGCCGTTAGCAATAATGGGTAGCGATAATGTTTGGAGAGATGTTGGCTATAAAGATATAACCCCACAGCGCATGAGCGCAGGTTCAAGCTTTTCGATTTGGACGGGTGATTACAACGATGACCCAAGATACAAAACAGTATTTACACAAAACTTCAATTTGGCCGCTACCGATGGTTCATTAAGTGAATATGATTTATTGCGAAAAATTCCAAATGACGCAGAATTAACCCCGCAACAGGCAATTGACTTGTACGACTGGACTGATTTTGACAAAATAGCAGAATACGCACGACAAAACAAATTGCCATTGCGGGCAATGCATTTATTCCTTTCGCCCGTTGTAGGCATGAACACGCCCCAATGGTTAGAAAAAATGTCCGATGAGCAATTAAGGGAATATATAAAGTTACACATTGCTTCTGTTCTCTCACGGGCGCAACTTCAAGAAGCCAGCGTAGCAAACGAAGCATTTTATGGGGCTGGCATCCCTGGAAACAGTTTCTTTTATTCAAGGCTGGGAGAATCGTATATTGAAATTGCTTTTCAAACCGCGCGCGAATTATCTCCAGATACCATTTTGATATTGAATGACAATATTGTGTACGGAAAGCAGGGTCAAGGCTCAGACGATGGAGTTTGGACAAATACAGTTCTAAATGGCGAAGCAAATGCGATTTTGAACTTTGTTAAAAAAGAATTGTCCAAAGGCGTTCCGATAAATGGTGTCGGCATAGAATCACATCTCACGGCAAGCGACTTCGTTTCTACTAACGGCGACGATACAATAAATAAATACACAAGTGATTTAATGGAATTGTTCGGCAAATACCGGGAAACAGGCATGGATGTTTATATAACCGAGTTAGATGTAAACATTGCAGGATTACCTTCAGAATGGAGTAGTCAGCAAAAACAAGAATTAAAGGCAAGCATATATGGCGCAGTGTTTAAAGCATGTTTGTATTCAGAGAACTGCAAAAGTGTAACAACATGGGGTTTTTCTGATACCGCAACTTGGGTATTAACTACAGGGTATCCTTATGGCGCAGGCGAATCTCCGCTACCGCTTGTCGTGAGTTATCGTCCATTACCTGCAAGTTACACAATTAAGCAGGTGTTATTTGAATATTGGTTAAATCCATAAATGCAAAACTACTTGCAAGTCAAAAGCGTGCCAACACAATCCCGCCTCGCGGGACGCTGCGCGGCGTGCAGCCGACCCCCGGGCGAGCGCCGGGGTGGGTTCCGGCAAAATGGCGTTGCCTCGTCCCGCCCCGCCGGATTGAGCCTGTCGAGACCACCCGCGGGTACCCTAAAGGGTGCTTCGCAAACGCACACCGTTGGGCAGTTTACCGTGGCAATCATATCTACTAATATTTGGTTTTGATATACAGGAGAATCTATTGTGAGAACATCTGAATCGTCTTGGACATTAATTGTTGTA
>JBAVVF010000022.1:0-13028 GCA_049697155.1 Anaerolineales bacterium | reverse complement strand
GGTGAACACCCGTGGATGCTCTTCCGAGCGCGCCGCATCGACCCGCACCTCGAACTGCGTCACCTGCTGGCGCTTCTTCTGCAGGATCGAAATGACATCCATGGCCGTGCAGCCTCCCAGGCCCAGCGCGATGAACTCCATGGGGCATGCCCCTCCGGCAATTTCGCCCGGAGCAAGCTCTGCATCCATCTGAACCGGGAAGCCGGACTCTGAAAGTCCGGTGAAAACCGTTTTTTCCTTCCAATGCACGGCTACCTTCATTGCATCTCCTCGATCAGGGGAACCACATGTTTATCGAGCATCTGACGGGTGATCCCGCCCACCCACATCAGCCGGATGATCCCATTTCCGTCGATCACAAATGAACTCGGAAGATTGACCGTCTTGAAAGCCTGCTCCGTGGCGATATAGGTTGGGTCAAGCCAGACCGGGAATGTCAATCCGTAATCTTTGACAAACTGCAAAACATCCTCTTTTGGATCGCCGTCGTTGATGGCAATGATGACGAAACCTTCTTCCTTATGCTCTTCATAAAAAGCCTGTAAGGCGGGCATCTCCTCCTTGCAGGGCGGGCACCAGGTTGCCCACAGGTTGACCAGTACGATCTGCCCCCGGTAATCTGCCAGGGAACGGGAGACTCCCTGTGTGTCGGTCAGGGTCAGGTCGGGAGCGGGGAAGTTCACCCTGGCGGGGACAGTGGAAAGGTCACTTTGAGATGGGATATCCTGCCAGATGAAGTAAACCGATGCGGCAATCAGGACTAGTCCAAATCCCAGCATGATCAGCGGCAGGGTTTTTCGTTGGTTTGGGGGCATTTTCAAACAAGTATACCCCGGCAAAACAGCGGTTCTGAAATTCGGGACAAATGTCCTTCAAAATGTGATGTTTGCCACTAGAACGGGCATCACCCGCCGGGTAATATGGCTGAAAGGTTTTTACAGAGTGAATCGAGTTACTATCTTTAAGGAATTGGATGAGAACCAGATGAATCTACTCCGGCCGCTATTTGAGCCATTCTCATGCCCGGCAGGCACAGTGATCCTTCAACAGGGCACGCCTGCGGAATTCCTGTACTTCGTAGTCAGCGGCACAGTCGAGATGTCGTTCAAGCCATATGATGGAAACCCCATCACCGTCTCGCATGTCGAAAAAGGCGGCTTATTCGGTTGGTCGGCTGTTGTGGGCAGCGAGCAATACACTTCCTCGGCCATTGCGATTGCGGATGTGGAGGCGTTTCGTGTTCATGGCACTGAGCTGCGCAAGTTTTGCGTGGAACATCCGGAGGCCGGCAAGGATATTTTGGAACGTCTGGCAGACGGGGTGGTTTCCCGCTGGAAGGATGCCCACAAGCAAATCAAGTCTCTACTGTGTCAGGGCATCACAGAAAAGTCAGAATTAATTTGAGCTACTGGGTGAGGGCAGGTTACACAGAACGGGAGCGCCAAGGCGCTCCCGTTTCTGCGTTAATTGAAGAACTTTCTATTCCAGTGGACGGTTTCTGAAAAACCGCAAAACGAAATATCCACCCAGAATAATCAGCACGGCCGGCCAGAGATAGTTCGTAACCCCGCCATAGGGTGTTCCCAATAACGCGCCGAAGAGCACAAGGATGACCCCGGGGATCAGTGCCCACGCGCGCCCGCTCGGGCCGGGCAGGACGGCAACCAGGATGAATGTAATCCCCAGCCCAAGGAAGAAGAGCCCACCCGTCTCCATGCCTGAGACGTCTTCAAGGGCAGAGACCAGACCAAGCGTGAGCAGGATTCCAGCCGGAATGATGGCCCACCAGCGCTCCTTGTCGGTGAAATAGACCCACCAGAATCCGAGGCTGATGCCGGCGAAAAAGACCAGCCCATCGTAGGCTTCCAGCGAGCGGGGCAGGAAGGAGGAGGCTGCCAGCCCCAGCAGGGTGAAGGCGGGAAAGGCCGCCCACCAGTTATTACGATCGTTGATGAGCATATAAAGAAACAGCACGCCGCCGGCTGCGAAGACCATGCCCCAGAAAATACCGCCGCCGTTCGAAATGATTCCCAGCGCATCGAGCAGGGAAAGCAGGCCGCCAAGCACCAGCAGGATGCCAAGCAGGAGTCGAGGATCATACCGTCGCATTGTGTTCTCCTTTTACCTGACGGAGAGCGAGCCGAGACCCGCCTCAAGATTGATCTCGGTGCGGTCAGCCGCCGTATCGAAATTGGAGGATTGATACATTCCCGAATCCAGGCGGGGGAAGCGGCTGGTGTCGATGTTGACGGCCGTGACACCTTCCTTCACCCGGATGCGGGCCGCGGTCCCTTCAGGGACGCGGATGTTGACGGAGGCTGCGCCCGCCTCGACGTCCAGGAGCGAGACGCCGCGGGCCGGCATGGTCACGTTCGAGCTGCTGGCCCCGGTCTTCAATTCGACGCGCGTGGCCAGCACGTCTCGCAGATCGATATCCAGTGAACTCGCACCGGACTCCACGATCAGCGTCAGCGGGACTTCCTGCGTGAGCTGGAAGCGCCACACACCTTCCGCGGGTCCGATGAACGGGACGAATGAGGGTCCTGCTTCCACCTTGACCTCGAGCCGGTCCTCGTCCAGCCGGCTTTCCTGGTTCATCCCCACCGCAGACGAACCCACGAGGGCCTGTCCCAGCGGCGCGCCGCCCTTGATCTCAATTTGACCGGCGCCATGCGAGAACTTAAATCTTGCTTTCTTGGCCGCCCCGAGCGGAACCGAGAATGTCTCGGCTGAAGACGGGTCGGGGCGCCAGTACACATTCAAAATGATCCAGCCGCCCACGAGGATCAGGGCCAGGGGCCAGAAATATCTGAAGACATTGCTGATGATGCCCTGGGTCTGCAGGAAGAGCAGAAGCCCTGCAATAATCAGAACCGTTCCCCAGAAGATGTTATCGCGTTTCATCGTGACCTCTGTACCCGCCTCGCAGCAATCCGCGCAGCAGGACGTATACGCCGAGTGCAATCAGTATGATGGCCGGACCATAGTCACCCAAAAGCGAGAGCCCGCCGAAGAACGAAGCAAAGATCAGGAAGATCAGCGTGCTGATGACAACGAGGTTCAAGCCGTGGGCGATGTTTTGACGGGTGTTCTCCCCGAGCAGGCCCGCCAGGATCGTGCCAACGCCGACGAAGCCGGGGATCAGAGCCCACATGTAAGACCAGGAACCGAAATCGCCGGTTTGATTCTGATAAAACAGAATGCCGCCGATCCCAGCGACGATGGAGGCCGGAACAGCCATTCCAGGCGCGCCGGTGATCAGACCGATCAGCAGGATGAGCAGCCCGGCCCCGATGGTCCACATGGGCCAGGCAAAGTTGTCGTCGAGCCAGTTCTGTATGGCGGGCACCTGCCGTGTGACCACAAGCCACACGCCGATCAACACCAAGAGAACGCCCAGAAAGAGATTGGTTCGATTTTGTCGCATAGGATTCTCCTTTTCCGAGATGAATGTGCAAACAAGTCCAATCTCATTATACGAGGATTTGAAGCGACAGTTTCAGGAACTTTACCAGACCGCTTGCAAAAGTCCAAAACTTCACCACAGAGACACCGAGTCATGGAGTTTTAGCCTTGTTTTTTCTCAGAGTCTCCGTGTCTTAGTGGTTCAAAATGTTTGTATCATGGCTATCATGTGGCTCATGCAGGAAATCTACTGTTTGATCGTCTCACATTTGATTTTGTCCGGTTCGAGGGGCGGTCCCTTACACTCCACGGAAGTCACGATGACATCCGGCCGGTCCCACCATTCCTTTTGGGCGATCAGGTCAAAGAATGCGAAGCGATAGACCAGGCTCACGGTGACTTTGATCTCACCGTTGTCCGGGACCGCAAAATAATAGTCACTCCGGTCGGGTTTTCCAGGCACCAGGCGCGTGTCTGAATTCGAGTCCGCGTCTACCCAGGCGAACTTTGTGTCGTTCCAGTAGGCTGCCGTAGGGGAAACATTCGTGTCTTGCTCCACCAGGAGATTCGCAAAGATCTTTCCGGGCAGGCCGCCGTAATTCCTGATTCCAAAGGCATCCATGAATGGTTTTCCAGTCCCGCCCCAGTTTGGGATTCGTTCCCCATCGACCTGCAGAAGGGATGTCCCAAGCTGATCCCGGGCATCCAGCACCAGGATCAGGTGGCGCAGGGGCGAATCGGTTGGGAACTTGTGGCCGGCCCCGGTATTCTCCACCCGGACGATCACATCCAGTGAGTTCTTTTTGCCCGGTTCATATTTGAACTTCACGTTGACTTTCGCAGCATCTTTGATCAGCCGAGGGATCTCCCTCCCTGAAGTACCGTCCATGCCAAAGTTCATCAGGTTGTGGTCGAAGTTCTGGAAGTCTGGGTCACTTTCCGAGCAGGCCTGCCGCCTGGAGAGCGGCGGATTCTCCTGCCCGGCCTGCATGTGCGACATGTGGCAATCCTGACAGGTCTTATAGTCCGGCTCATCGGGATTGTCGCCGAACGGGCTTTGTTTCCATTCCCCGTAGGAGTTATAGATGACCATGTCACCGAATTTGCCATAGTGACAGGCTGCGCAGAATTCGCTCCTGCTAAAGATCGGGGCACAGGTCAGGCGATGATCGCCTGGAATGTTCGAATCCCTGATCCGGATATTGGCAAAGGGTCCGATTGTAAAGACTCCGTTATCCGGGCGCAGGAATCTGAAGGAAAGCACGCCGGGTCGGTCGACAAAAGGATAGCCATTGCTGTCCAAGGCGACGTCCAGGACTTTGTGGCAGACATCGCAGGTGACTCCCTCCCCGCGCACATCGGCGGGTTTGGGAAACAGAGGGGATAAATCCACATTTACCTGTGAGGGTGTGACTGCCGCAGGAACATGGCAGTTGGCACAGTTCCCGGGCTGCTCGGGAAAATCCAGCTTGAAGCCGGGACCGCGATACGTATCATCCATGACCGGTGGGACTCTGACCACATCGTCCCCGATCACCGTCCATTGCGTGGCCGGACTGCTGCTCCCGCTCATGTTCGTCCCGCGATACATCGTTTCCAGGTAGCGCTCGTCGAACACTCTTGCATGCCCGGAGCGCAGCCACTCGTTCATTTCATCATACGTGCCATCCACCTGGCCGGTATGGCAGTTTATACAGTTCCCGGTGGCCGAGGTCCAGGAGTAATAAACATTATCATGACCGTTCAGCCGGGTAAGCTGAATGTTTGGCTCATTGCATTTCCTCAGCGCCACTTCATAGCCCCTGGCCCATGCTGCGATGGCTTGCGTATTCAGGTCGCAGGAGGCGATCCGTAATCCGTCATTGTCAAGATCATCCACCTGGGCCGAGTTGCTTACACGCACAACGACTCCCTGATCGAATGGGTTCCCCATTTCGTCCAGCACCGTCACAGGAAACACTCCGGCATCGGAGGGAGCGGGAGCAACCGTTGCATCTGCAGCGGTAATTGGTATCGGAGGCGTACATGCGACCAGCGCAACATAAATTATCAGCAGAGTGCCTGCATACCAAACCCGCCAAAGACGCGTTGAACTCATCCCCATCGGACTCATCATGTTCGCCTCCTGTTTGCCGAAGAGTATCCTGCTATTGTGAACGATTTATGGCTTTATGGAGTGAGGTTTCCAGAGATTATAGAATGCCCTTCGCAAGCCTCTCCAAACTCTCCAGGTCGTCCAAATCCAGCCACTGCAGCATGACACGCTGCAGACCGGACTCCTCCAGATGATGCAGCTGCTCTCTGACCGCGCTCAGGCTGCCGGCCACGACCCCGCGTCCCTGCAGCTCTTCCAGGGTACTGCCGCGCGCCGTGAGTTTCTGCTGCAAAGTGACATCATCCTTCCCGAAAACACAGCCGGTCATCATCGAGCGCCGCACCGACTCGGGCTGGCGGCCCGCTTCGATCAACATTGCGTCCAAACGCCGGTTCAAAGCGGCAAAATCCTTTGGCAGGAGCCCGACACAATTCCACTCGCTCGCGTATTGCACCACGTGGGACAATGTCCGTTTGGCGCCGTTCCCGCCGACCAGAATGCGCGGGCCGCCGGGCCGCTGCGGACGCGGCAGGAGCGTCGCGCCCTGCAAACGATAATACTGACCTTCGAACGTTAGGGGTTCATCGCTTTGCAGCAGGCGCGTCACGACTTCCATTCCCTCCTTAAAACGGTTGAAGCGTGCCTGCGGTTCCAAAAGGTCGAAACCAAAAAGGCGGTGTTCGCGCTCCTGCCAGCCCGCGCCGAGTCCCAGGACCAGTCGTCCATTCGAAAGATCGTCCACGGCCGAGGCCATGCGCGCCGTATGCACGGGATGGCGGAACGAGAACGGGGTTACGAGCGGGCCAAACTCGATGCGTTTCGTGTTGCCGGCCAGCCAGGTCAATGAAGTCCATAGTTCGAGCGAATCGATATCCAGCGCGTTGGAATTTGTGAAATGATCCGAGCGGAAGAGTCCAGCGAAACCCAGATCTTCAACCAGACGAGCGATCTTTTGCCAGCGCGCCCAGGTCAGCCCGTTCTGACCTTCGATCATGATGGCAATTTCAAGCATGGGATACCTCCATTTTGGAGCGCAGGACTGCCCGAAGGGCGTGCTCCTGCAAGCACGCCAGCGAGCTGGCTGACTCCATGTTTATTTAACCAAATCTGCCAGCCCGAGCCACTCCCCCTTTTGCTTTGGATGCTCTGTCTTCACCAGTTTTTGTTTGTCGATCAGGCCGGCAATCGTCCGGGCGGTCAATTCCTTTGGCCAGCCGAAGAGCCTGTTCACATCACGTTCCTGCGCCGCGCCGACTGAATTGAAATAGAACTCCACGAGTTTTGTGCGCGCCTGCCCTTCGCTGATAAAGCGCGCCTGTTCAGCCAGATCAGGATAATGACGTGTCACAATTTCGTAGATGAACGCATACTTCCAGGCACCCACTTTCGCGACGCCAACAGGCAATATCTTGAAATCCTTTTGCAGAACTTCAAGCGCCTTGTTGAATTCCGATTCCCGGGCGTTGGTGAGTTTTGCAGTCTTGCGCAGATCGATCGTATTCAGCGCACCCTCTTTCAGCAATGCCTCATAGACCTGCTTGGCGGACTGCGTCAGGCGGCCTTCCTCATAGGCAAGCAGATAATCTTCTTCCGGCGAACCATAGTTTTCAGACAACGCATAGAAATAGGGCGCGGCCTCGAGCGAGATCAGGGTCGCCTTGCCGCGCAGGATCTTGGCGTAATACCAGATCCTCTTTCCAAGCGCGTTATCCTTCCAGCCCCAGGTGACGTGACCCGGATCGTCGTGCTTGTCGGCAACGACGCGGTTTCCGGCGACCGCCGTCCACAGGCTGGGCAAGTCGATCCCTTTGATAGGCCAGAAATAGATGAAGCCGCGCTCGTCCACGTATTGAAGGGCCGCTTTCGGGGAGGTGACGCGCGGGGCCGGCGGCAGGCGGAAGGTCCGGGCGCGATGCGAGTTAAGCTTTTTCAAATCCAGGCTGGGCATGAGTTGATTATAATCCGCTGATGCGTGTACTCTTTATCTTTCTCGATGGAATTGGCCTGGGGGAAAATGATCCTGCAAAGAATCCGTTTGCGCGGGCCCGGATGCCCAATCTGAACAACCTGCTGGAGGGAAGATCACTCTTGAAAGACTCCGCACCCTTTCACGGAGAACGCGCGACTCTGCTGGCCGTCGATCCGGCCGTCGGCGTGAGCGGACTCCCACAGTCCGCAACGGGACAGGCCGTTTTGTTGACGGGCATCAATATCCCGGCCGAACTTGGCTATCACTACGGGCCCAAGCCAAATCCCGAAGTGGCCGCCTATCTGAAGGAAGGGACCTTGTTTTCGAGGCTTACAAAAGAGGGCAAAAAGGCCGCGCTGCTCAACGCCTACCCTCCGCGTTACTTCCACGGGATCGATTCGGGCAAACGTTTGTATTCGTCCATACCGCAGGCAGTGGTCAATGCGGGTCTGCCGCTTTTCACGTACGACGATCTGTTTGCCGGGCGAGCCCTCTCCGCGGATTTCACCGGGGAGGGCTGGCGGACCATGCTTGGCTTCGTCGACTCGCCTGTGATGGACGCACCTCAGTCCGGACGGAAGCTCGGTATGCTTGCGAAAAACTATGACTTCTCCTTGTTCGAATACTGGGCAAGCGACTATGCGGGTCACAAACAGGAAATGGGAAACGCGATTGGACTGATGGAAACATTCGATGGCGTCCTGGGTGGATTGATCGAAACATGGAATGACGGTCTGATCCTGGTCACATCCGATCATGGAAACATGGAAGACCTGTCCACCCGGAAACATACCGCCGCAGACGTACCTGCACTCATCATAGGCGAGAAAGTCGCACGCGAGGAATTCACGCGCGGGATGAAAGATCTCATTGCCATCGCACCTGCCATATGGCGGACTGTGATGCGCCAACCGTCCAATCAATAAGACAGCTCGTTTGCTCCGACGAACTTCATACAACTGCAGCGGGGTATCCTACTAATGTCCTCCCACTGATGTCATGCTTGTACTTTCGTGAAAGAAAGCACATAATGATTCATAATCATTGAGAGGAGAATAAAATGCAATCAAATATTTTTCGTTCGCTCATGCCAGCGTTCGTGATCCTGCTGATCGCGATGCTGGCATGTAGTCTACCCGGGGCACCCGCTCCAACTGCCGTTCCCACCCCCGAGGTGCAGATCCCGGTCGCGGGGCAACCGACAATCGCCCCGCCCACGCCGACAGCAGCTCCCGCGCATGTCATGGTGCCGGCGGATCCCAGGGGCGGCCAACTGGTCTACGATGTCCAGTCTGCAGGCACTGCGCCGGAACGGCGGGCACCCTATGGCGATTCCTATGAATGGAATCGCCTCGAGCGTCCCTTCCTGCAGGATATGACCTACCTCTCCGACCTGGACATCTCCACCTTTACGGTCGCCAAGGACAGCAACTGGTGGTACGTCTCGATAAAGCTGATCGGCGTCGATCCGAACAACGCCCAGGGCATCCACTACGGCGTCGAATTGGATCTCAACCGCGATGGCTTCGGAGACTTCCTCCTCTGGGCTCACCCGCCCTACACCAACCAGTGGGATACCATCCCGATGCAGATCTACCAGGATAACAATCACAATACCGGCGGGCTGTCTGGCGGGAAGTCCGACGCGCCCTTTGCCGCTGACGGGTATGAGACGCTGGTCTTCGACGGCAGCACCGGGGGGAGCGATCCGGATCTGGCATGGGTGCGGATCAATGCCGGGCCGGATGCCACCGTCCAATTTGCATTCAAGAAGTCCTGGTCGGGCAGTGTCTTCATGCTGGGCGTGATCGCGGATGCCGGCTGGAAAGACCCCGCCAAGCTGGACTATGTCGACCGCATCTCGATCTCCGAGGCCGGTTCGCCCGTGAAGGACAATATGTATTACCCCCTCAACGGACTCTTTATGGTGGACAACACCTGCCGGGAGGCCATCGGGTTCGAGTCGACCGGTTATGAGCCGCAGATCTGCCCGGTGGAGCCAACGCCCACCAAAGCACCCAAGCCACACGGACCTACGCCCGTAGAAGGCTGCCAGCCGCCTCCTGGAGGCTGCCTGCCTGGTTCAGTATGGAATGCGACACTATGTACATGTCAGGACATCATCTACTAAAAAGCCAGGTTATCGTTCCTCATTCTTTTGTACGTCAAGATCTTTCGGTCAGGAGGAGAATGCAATGCAATCAAAAATGATTCGTTCGCTCGTATTGACATGCGTGATCCTGTTGATCTCCATGTCCGGATGTAACCTGGGAACGGCCACTCCGCTGCCGCCCACCCCGCAGGCTGCCCAGATCCCCGTCGCAGGTCAGCTTGCGACGGCCACATTTCCGCCCACATCGGTCCCGGTCACTGCGAGCGCTGCGCACACGCTGATACCCGCCGAACCCAGGGCAGGCAAGCTGGTCTATGACGTGGAGTCATCCGGCACCGGCCCGGAGCGGCGGGCGCCCTATGGTGACTCGTATGACATAAACCGTCTCGAGCGCCCCTTCCTGCAGGATATGACCTACGTCCCCGACCTGGATATCTCCACCTTTGTCGTCACGAGCGACAACGATTGGTGGTACGTCTCGGTGAATTTGGTCGGCATCGATCCCGGCAGCCTGCACGTTGTCAACTACGGCGTCGAACTGGACCTCGACCAGGACGGGTTCGGTGACTATCTCATCTGGGCCCAGCCACCTTATGCCATTCAATGGGAGACCATTCCGGTGCGGATCTTCCAGGACAACAATCACAATACGGCCGGCCTGTCGTACGGAAAGTCTGATGCGCCGCTGGCCTTTGATGGGTACGAGCTGCTGGTCTTCGACGGCAGCATCGGCGGGGCCGACCCCGACCTGGCCTGGGTCCGGGCCACCACCGGATCACCGGCCACCGTCCAGTTTGCCTTCAAGAGATCCTGGTCGGGGAACGTCTTCATGCTGGGTGTGCTCGCAGATGCCGGACTCAGAGATCCGCAGAAGCTCGACTACGTAGACCGCTTCACTCTTGCGGAGGCCGGTTCGCCGGTGAAGGAGAATATGTATTACCCGCTCAAGGCGCTCTTTGCCGTGGATAATACCTGCCGCGAAGCTTACGGCTTCGAGCCAACCCGTTATGAACCGCAGATCTGCCCGGTGCCGGTCGCACCGACGAAAACACCGGGACCGGATGCTCCACCGGAGACGGTTTGCCTGCCGCCCATTTCCATGGTGTGCAAAAATGGCTGGGACTACGTGAATTGTCAATGTAAGTGAAAAAGATGGTGTATCGGTCTTGATTCTGGAACGTCTGAGACTTCCTGACCAGGCTATGAACGATCACATTTGGTGAACCCTAACCCCTCTCCCGGTTGGAGAGGGGTTTTGTTTCCGAAGTTTTATTCATATGTCACGCGCAGGGATACCGGTACCGATGTCCTGTTTCTATTTTGGCGAATTCTGGTAAATTATGTCACATAACAACCTGGAGAGGAGAATGTGATGCAATCAAATATTATTCGTGCGCGCATGCTGGCGTTGGTGATCGTGCTGATTACCCTGCCGGCATGTAATTTATCCAGAGGGGCAAGCCCGGCAGCCACACCCACCCCACAGCAGGAACCGCTTCAAATTCCCGTCGCGGGTCAGGACACTACACCGCCGCCCACGGAGATTCCGGTCACTTCGACGGTGGCGGTCACCCATCTCGTGACCCCGGCTTCTCCCAGAGGCGGCAAGCTGGTCTATGACGTCGAATCGGCAGGCACCGGGCCAGAGGGGCGGGCGCCCTACGGCGATTCGTATGATATGAACCGTCTCGAGCGCCCCTTCCAGCAGGATATGACCTATATCTCTGATCTGGACATTGTCAACTTTACCGTTGCTAAAGACACTGACTGGTGGTATGTCTCGATAAAGCTGACTGGCATCGACCCGAACAATTCTCTGGGCATTAACTACGGCGTCGAACTGGACCTCGACCGGGACGGGTTCGGCGATTACCTGATCTGGGCCCATCCACCCTACACAGACCAATGGGATACTGCCTCGGTGCAGGTCTATCAGGACAATAACCACAATACGGGCGGAGTCTCCGGTACAAAGTCTGACGCGCCCCTGGGCGCCGATGGCTACGAGTCCCTGGTCTTCGACGGCAGAACGGGTGGAAGCGATCCCGATCTCGCCTGGGTTCGGATCAGCGCCGCGCCCGAGACCACCATCCAATTTGCGTTCAAGAAGTCCTGGTCGGGCAGTGTATTCATGCTGGGCGTGCTTGCCGACGCCGGTTTGAAGGATCCCGGCAAACTCGATTATGTGGATCGCTTCCAGATTGCAGAAGCCGGCTCACCGGTGAAGGAAAATTCCAATTATCCACTTGACCAGCTTTTCCTGGTGGACAACACCTGCCGGGAGGCATTTGGCTTTGAACCCACCCATTATGAACCACAAGGCTGCCCGGTGCCACCAACCCCCACCCCGGCCCCCAGGGTACCGAATACACCCATGCCTACCCCCATTATTCTTTATTGAGCTGCCTGGCGTGACAAGACAGGAAGCTTTCGCACCGCTACAAGGTAACTTCAAATAAACCGCATGAAGACCTGATTCCCCAGCAGGCGACCGCGTTTGGTGAGTCTTATCCCCTCACCCCTGACCCCTCTCCCCATGGGAGAGGGGTATTCAATTAACCCTAACTTCAATAACTCTTCGATCTCTTTTTCGTATATTTCGAACATTGACCGACCAAACCGCGCCTGAAACTCCTTTGCGCTGACACCTGCCTGTGTCAGGCGTAAACCTGTCATCATAAACTCCGACATGTCATCACGTAAAGTTTGTTTGTGGTGATTGACAGTTGCGGGGGAAAGAGGGAACTGGTAGTGGGCAGATTGGTAGTTAGTGGTTTGGTAGTTGGCAAGCCGGTCAATATAGGTTTTGATGCGCAGGACGTTGGAATAGCGACAGCCATTGGCATATCCATGTGCGCCAGCGCCAAAAGCCAGGTAAGGAAGTCCGCGCCAGTACTGGAGGTTATGCTTACAGGCAAAGGATGAAGAATGAAGGATGAAGGATGAATCTTCCCGAGCACTTTTCTCCCTCATCCTTCCGCCTTCATCCTTTCGCAGTCTCGCCCAATTGGAGATCTCGTATTGCATGTACCCTGCAGCCTCAAATGCTTCGCCTGCCCATTCGTACATTTCGGCCGCCAGATCGGGATCGGGAAGAGGCAATAGACCTCTGGCTGACCATCGTCCAAACGGCGTGCCGTGCTCGAGGGTCAAGGCGTAGGCGGAGATATGTTCCGGATGCAGATCAAGAATCCGCCGGACAGTAATCTGCCAGGTTTGAAGAGGCTGTCCGGGCAAGCCATAGATCAGATCGAGATTCAAGTTGTCAAAGCCGGCCCGGCGCGCCAAGGTCACGGCTTCGATCACGTCAAAGAAGTTGTGGACACGTTCGAGCATGCGCAGTTCTTCCATGTTCGCAGATTGGACGCCGAAGCTGATGCGATTAATTCCCAGCTTTCGCAAATCGAGCAGGTTTTCAAAAGAGACCGTTCCCGGATTCGCTTCGA
>JBAVVF010000021.1:0-1844 GCA_049697155.1 Anaerolineales bacterium | reverse complement strand
GTCCATTTTCCCCGTAAATGATGACGTCGGCCAGGGAGGTGCTTTTCAACTGCAGGATCAGGGTATTCAACGAAGTGCCGACCACCATGGTCCCGACGACCTGGTTGTCGAACACGACGGGGATGCTGGTGAAGTAATAGTAGCGTCCGTCGACGGGATCGAGTCCCAGCTCGCGTGCAGGCAGGCTGTTCGGATTGTTCTCCGCCAGGAGTTTTGCGACGATCGGCAGCGTGGAGGCCCGCCCCGGCTGACTGACGTCCATGATCGTTCCATTGGACTGTTTGATGAGATGGACCGATTCGCGGCCCTCCCGATTGAAGGCCATCAGGCTTTCGACGTTCAGTCCCCCCGCGGCCGGCTTGGCCAGTGAAATGACCTGTTCATCGTTCCCGGTCCCCAGCGCCCCTGCCAGCCCGCGCGTGTACGCCACGATGCGCGCGGCTTCGATATGTTTGATCTCCTGCCGGGCCATGGTGTCTGAAACGACACGACCGGATTCCAGCAGCTGGTTGATCAGCCGCTCGCTCAATGAATTCGAGACAAGGCGGGTCACAACGTAGGCACCGGTTACGGCCACGATGAGGGTGAGAAGCAGGTATGGCAGGATGACCTTAAAACGAATACTCACGGGAAGCCCTTTTCCCAATCTATGAAACGTGCGACTTAATTATTATATTATAAATAGATTAGAAAGAAAAACATTACAGATTTCGGTGAATCGGGCCAGTTCAGGAGATAACTAACCTTTCTGTAAAGTGCACAGCCCCAAAAAGCCTTGCTTTAAGGCTTTTTAGCGCCGCGAAAGACGCCAAATCCCTGTTATTATCGCAGAATCCCAACACCCATTTGGGCTTGACTCTCCTCCTGCTGGAGGGAGTATAAGCAGGCTGGAGGCCTTCAGATGATCCGGATCTGAGACTTTTCCAAACTCAGCCGTGTGTCCGTCAAGACGCTGCGCTTCTACGATGAAGAGGGCTTGCTCAAGCCCGTCGAAGTGGACCGCTTCACCGGCTACCGCTATTATGAGTTCGACCAGCTGCCGCGCCTGTACCGCATCCTGGCCCTCAAGGACCTGGGCTTCTCGCTGGAGGAGATCGGCCGTCTCCTCGAAGGAGAGCTATCCGCCGAGCAAATGCGCGGGATGCTGAAACTGCGCCGGGCGGAGATCAGGCAGCGGGTGGAGGCAGAAGCGGAACGCCTGGAACGCGTCGACATCTGGCTGAGACAAATCGAACAGGAGGAATGCATGTCCAGGTATGATGTTGTGATTAAGAAGGTTGAACCGATCAAGGTTGCTTCGGTACGCGGGGTCGTGCCTACGCCCCCGGAACAGGGCCCGCTCTGGCAGGAATTGGGAAGCTATATGGCCCGGCAGCACGTCCAGCCGGTGGGTCCCTGCTTCACGCTCTACCACGACGAGGAACACAAGGATCGCGATTGGGACGTCGAGGTCTGCGAGCAGATCAGCGCCGAACTCGCGGCCACGAAACGCGTGAACGTTTACAGCCTGCCGGGCTTCGACACGATGGCCTGTGTCGTTCACGCCGGATCGTTTGCGACGATCGGCGAGGCCTACGATGCCATTCTGAAATGGGTGGACGAGAACAAGTATCAGATCGTGGGTCCCTGCCGTGAGTTCTACCTGCGCACGCCTCAACCGGATGGCAACCAGAACGATCCGGATACGGTGAGCGAGATCCAGTTCCCGGTGGAGAAGGTGGGATAAGACAAAAACAGAGCGACGCTA
The DNA here is from genome assembly GCA_049697155.1 of Anaerolineales bacterium. Lineage (GTDB taxonomy): Bacteria > Chloroflexota > Anaerolineae > Anaerolineales > Villigracilaceae > Defluviilinea. Next base: position 97 of record JBAVVF010000021.1, on the reverse strand, counting down.
AACCGTCGCTCTGTTTTTATTGCCGTCTTGCACCGGCGTGCCGTCGCTCGCGGCGGAAGCCCTGCGGGCTGAACACACCCGTGCAAAAGGAATCTAG
>JBAVVF010000020.1:0-7896 GCA_049697155.1 Anaerolineales bacterium | reverse complement strand
TTTCACGGAAACCACGGAAAGGAGCCTTTTTATTACGGTTTTTTCCGTGAAACTCAGTGACATCGTACCCGCAGGGTAAATCCGTGGTGTCCGTGTCCCAAAGAGTCTTTAAGAAACAGTCTCTTAGACCTTGATGTAAAATACTGTCACGAAAATCTCTTTCCGAGTACATTGTGACACGCTCACTTAAAAATATACCGGCAGCCATACTCCTTTGCTTTCTGGCTCTCAGTGTGCGCGGCGCCTCTGCGGAGCATGTCTTCGCGCCTGCCCAGGCCGTCACGCCGTTTCTGTATCCACCCTATCCCGGCAGCGCCTCGCAGGAATCCATCTTCGATCATTCCACCCCAAACTATACCTACGATAACAAGGTGATTGCGTTTACCGGCGACGTTGCCAACAAGAACTGCCCGTCGCCGCGCCCGCCCGGAACGCCTCCGCCCCAGGCGGGTGTCTGCAACGCCGGGGCCGGCGGCTACTGGTCCTACAGCCTGGGTGACTGGATGTATTACGACGGTCACGACGGCGTGGACTATGGCATTTCCTACCGTCCCATCTACGCCGCCGCGGATGCGGACCAGATCGTCTACGCGGGCTGGTGGGACCCGCAGAATCACAAGATCAACGTCGGTATCTATGTCCGGCTGCACCACCCCAACGGCTACAATACCTATTACGGCCACATGAGCTCTGTGGCGGTCCAGGCCTGTTCCACGCCGGGCTGCACCTTTGTGCCGCACGGCGAAATGCTAGGCATCAGCGGCACGACCGGGAATTCGTCGGGCCCGCATCTGCACCTGCTGGTGCGCAACCCGTCGAACAGGTCGGTCGACCCGTACGGCTGGAGGGGCGCGGGCGCGGATCCCTGGGTAAACAATCAAAAGGAATCGCTGTGGGTGGCTTATCCGTCGCTGGCTTATTACGGCGCGCAGGTCTATCCTTCCGGCCCGGCCCTCAGCTATCCTCCCGCCCCGGCCACGGGCATCATCGTCGATGATGGTGGGTTGTGGTTCGATGAGACCCCCGATGAATGCTGGAACGATATCACGTCCAGCGGCTCACAGGGTGGGATCATGCGCTCGTCGCGGCCGCGCACCACCGCGCCGACCTGCACCGCCCAGTGGCTCCTGCCTCAGGGTTCAGGGGCCGGCACCTACGCGCTGTATGTCCGTATCCCTCCGGTCAGAGCGACGACCGAAGGCGCGATCTATACCATTCGGCATGCGGGTGAATCCGATCAGGTTGTCGTCAACCAGGCTGTTTTTCCAAACATCTATTACGTGACAGATGGCTGGCTCTACATCGGCAAATACAACTTTGCCGGCGCGGGCGAGGAATACATCGAGCTGACCAACCGGACTCAGGATGAAGCCGCGACGATCGCGAATCTGTTCGTCGGGGCGGATGCGGTCCGGTTTGTGCGTCAGGCCGCGACACCTCCCACTCCGTCGACGCCGGTCACGGTCACGCCGACCCGGACGCCAAGCGTTACGCCCACGCCTTCGCGGACTCCAAGTCCCACGCTCTCGCGCACGCCGACGCCCAGCCGGACACCCACCCTGACGCGGACGCCGACGATCACGCGAACACCGACCCGGACCCGGACTCCCACCGCCACTGTGACGGCCTCCCGAACGCCGACCGTCACGCGCACGCCGACTCCGTCGCGCACCCCGACGGTCACGCGTACCCCCACCTCGACGCGTACTCCAACGGCCACGCGAACACCCACGCGCACTCCCACCGCGACGCGCACGCGGCTTCCGACTGCCACACCTGTCTACCGGCTGATCGACGTTTACTTTGTCAACCGGGCACGCTACAACGCGGATACGCCGCCGTTCGAAGTACACGGGGTGCGCTGGGCGCGGACAAGTATGCTGCCGCAATCCGCGCTGAACGAATACTTCAAGGGCCCGGGCTCCACGGAAAGATACACCTACGGCTGGATTGCGCTCTACAACGGGTTCACCGGCTACAGCAGGTTCGAGCTGCGCGATGACGTTGCGCATGTGTATCTCACAGGTACCTGCACACCCGAAGGGCGGGACTTCGACATTGCCGATCTCATCACGTTGAACCTCAAGCAATTCCCCGTGATCAGGTTCGTGAAGATTTACGACCAGAACGGGCAGACGCAGAATCCGGGCGGGCTGAGTGATTCGGAACCGCTCTGCCTGTCCGAATCCTTCACGCCTTCGCCAACTCCCAGCCGCACACTCACGCCGACGCGCACTCCCACGCGGACGCCGACTGCCACGCGGACCCGGGTTCCAACGGCCACGCCCGCGTACCGGCTGATCGATGTTTACTTTGTAAACAAGTTTCGCTACGAAAACAACCTGCCGCCCTTTGAAGTCCACGGTGTGCGCTGGGCCCGCTCGAACATGCTGCCCCAGTCCGCGCTGACCGAATACTTCAAAGGCCCCGGCTCGACGGAACGTTATTCCTATGGCTGGATCGCGCTCTACAACGGGTTTACCGGCTACAGCGGGCTCGAAATCCAGGACGGTGTTGCCCGCGTCTATCTCACGGGCACCTGCGCGCCGGATGACCGGGATTTCAACCTCGCGGACCTGATCATGTTGAATCTCAAGCAATTCCCCGAGATTCGATTCGTCAAGATCTATGATGAGAATGGGGCAACACAGAATCCCGATGGACTAAGCGATTCCATCCCCGCTTGTTTACAACCATAAAATAATAGGACGAGACTTAAGCCTCGTCCTATAAACTCATCCCTACACCACCGCCGCTTCGACCGACTGGATCGGCGGCAGGTAATCCGCCAGCAAATCCCAACTGTCGCCGGAGTCCCGGCTGTAAAACAACTGACCGGTGTTCGTGCCGACGTAGATGCCGGCGTCCTCGAACGTATCGGTCGCCATCGCCTCGCGCAAAGCCAGCAGATGAGCCTTTTCCGGCAGGCCTTTCGTCATCCGTTCCCAGGAATCACCCGCGTCGCGGCTGCGCCAGACGGAGAACCTGCCGTCCACGCTCATGCGGTATTCGTCGCTTTCCTCGAGGACAACGTACACCGTGCGCGGGTCGGTGGGATGGACGGCGATCGGGAAGCCGAAGCGGGCTGGCAATTTGCCTTCGCCGATGTCGATCCAATCCTCGCCGGCGTTGTCACTGCGATAGACGCCGCAGTGGTTCTGCTGGTAGATCAGATTGGGGTTCGAGGGGTGCATGGCCATCTTGTGGACGCACTGTCCGAACTCGGGGAACTTGTTCGGCATGAAATCGGCGCGCACGTTCCTGTTGTAGGGATGCCAGGTCTGCCCGCCATCGTCGGTGCGGTAGCAGCCTGCCGCGGAGACGGCAATGTACATCCGCTGAGGATTCGTCGGGTCGAGCAGGATTGTATGCAGGCACAGGCCTCCGGCGCCGGGATTCCACTGTCCGCGCTGGGGATGATCGTACAGGGGTTCATTGAGCTCCCAGGTCTCGCCGCGGTCTTTCGAGACGAAGAGCGAGGCGGGCTGCGCGCCGGCATATAACACGTTGGGTTCGCTCGCGCGTCCGGGCTTGATGTTCCAGACCTTGATCATCTTTTCCGGTTGTTCTTTGATGCTTTCGCCGCCCTCCGAACGGAAGGCTTCCTCCACGGTGCTGGCCGGCCTGCCGGACTTCGAGGAGCGGGTGAGCACCGGCACCTGCCTGGCCTGCGTCCAGGTCCGGCCGAGATCGTCCGAGTAGTGGGTGGCGGGGCCGTAGACGAAGTGACTGGTCGCGGCGTGCAGGCGCCGGTCGCGCGGGTCCATCTGGATGTGCATCACATTCCAGCTTTTGAATTGAATGTCACTGACTTTCCAGCGTTTGCGTTTTTCGTTGCTTTCGAAGATAAAGCCGCCCTTCTGCGTTCCAACGAAGACCATTACCTTTTTACTCATAAACGTCTCCTCTCGTCTGATACCGAATAAATGTTCTAAAATCATTCTAACATAGTTGCATGGGATGTTTCATTAAAAAATTCAGGGGGCAGTGCCAAAAAGCAGATTGTAAAAGTTCAATCACTCCTTATAATGTATATGGAGGCCTGTATGAAAAATATCTTCGCGTTGCTGCTTCTGGCGGCCCTGCTGACTGCCTGTACATCGAAATCCATGGAGCCCACAGATCCGGCCAAGGCGATCGACGTCGGCGCGGGCGATGAGTTTACGATCATCCTCGAATCGAACCCGACAACCGGTTATCACTGGGAGGTTGTCGAAGATACTCTGGATGAAAGCCTTGTGAAATTTGTAAGCAGGGAATATCAGAGCACCAGCGAGCCGGGGTTGACGGGTGGGGGCGGCATCGATATCTGGACCTTCAAAGCTGTTGGCCCGGGCGCAGCCCGGATCGTGCTTGGATATTATCCACCCTCGAATACGCCTGCTGATCCGGAACAGATGCAAACGTTTAATGTGAACGTAAAGTGAAATTCAAAAGAATCGGATAAAGATCGGAAACACCATTGCAATAAATCAACCCAGCGATTACGATTCTCACCGAAAAGGAGGAATGAATGAGAGATCGTTTATGGGTAGTGATTGCTGCGCTTATCTTCGGAGTGTCGTCCTGCAATTTACCAGCTCTTCAGACGACAGAAACGACTGTCACGACGCCGATGCCTGATACGCCGACATCGAGCAATACTACATTCACGCCGGCTCCGGTGGAGACGCTGCAGGAGCTTGCGCTTCCAACGGTCACACCTGCCTCCACGCCAAGCGTTTTCCTGGCCGCACCGAAGGAGCAGCCGGTCAATTGTCGATTTGGCCCCGGGACATCCTATGCTGTGACCGGCGCGTTGATTGTGGGCAGGCAGGCCGAGATCATCGGGCGCAATCAGGATTCGACCTGGTGGTATGTCCGAAATCCAAGTGATCCTTCCACCTCGTGCTGGCTCTCGGCGGACTTCGTCCAGACCGTCGGTGACGTGCAGTCGCTGCCGGTGGTGAATCCGCCCGACATCATGGTCACCGGTATCCAGGTCCGGGTCGACCCGCCTGTCCTGAATGTGGCCTGCGATGCGTTTCCGCAGGTGGTAACCATCAGCGCGCAGATTACTTCCAGTGGTCCGTCCACCGTGATCTGGCACTGGGCCTCCAGCGCGGGCTATGTTTCACCGGATAAGCAGATCCTGTTCGAAGCCAGTGATACGAAAACCGTTCAGGATTACTATCGGGTGAGCGGCGTCAACGATTACACGATTCAGGTACAGACAACCCTGCCAAATATTATGACCGGCCAATCCACCTTCAAAATCGTGTGCACACCCTAGTTGTGAGGACGCTCTCCCGACCGAATATCAGCCTTCTCCAAATTCAGACGGCTCATGTCCTTTTATAAGGACATTGTTAGGTCAGATGTCAGACGACTGATATATAATCGCCTGTGCGGTTGTATCCCTGGACTTGAGGCCGGAAGCCACCTGGTTTGATCCTGGCCCCGTCAACCAACCACCATAACAATGCAGCGATTCCTTGCGATCACTCGAAACCTCAATATACAAACCAGGCTGGTTCTGTACTACATTACCTTTGCGGTCATCACGGTGGCGATCGTCACTTATTTTGCATATACCCAGACGACCCAATCCCTGCAGGCGACCGTCGAGGATAAACTAAGCGCGGTGGCCGAGCTGAAAAAGGACAGCCTGAGCCAATGGGTGGATGAACAGCAGAGCAATGCAGTCTTTCTGGCAAATCTCCCTGAACTGCAGTCTCTTTCAGCAGACCTCCTTCTGCCTGAATCATTGCCGCAGGATCGGGACATGGCGCGCCGCGAGTTCTACCGGATTTTCAATATCACCCTCCAACGGACGGCCGAGATCCAGGATATTCAGATCCTCGACCTGGAGGGCCGCATTGTCATCTCGCGGGATCCGGCGCTGGTCGGCCGCTCCCAGTCAGAACAGGCTTTTTTCTTCGAGGGCCGCAGCCAGACGTTCACACAAACGTTTTACGACTCCGAACTGTTCGGCCATACCACTCTGACGATTGCCACACCGCTGCTGGACAACTCCCGGCAGCGGATCGGGGTGCTGGCACTGCACTTCAGCATGAAGCGCGTCGATCGGATCATCCATCACGATGGGCAGGGGGCAGTCAGTCAACCGGTCAAAACCTACCTGATGGACTCCGGCCATAATGTCATCACGGATGATCCGCTCATCCTTGCCCGAGCGGCCGAATTGCGAACTTCGGCCATTGCCCTGGCCCGTCAGCCGAGGACGGGAACCTCGTCCTATCTCAATCACAACGGCGTGGAGGTCATCGGTAAATATCTGTGGATTGAGGATCAGAACGCGGCCTTGATCGTTGAAATCGATCGGGAGACTGCCCTGCAGCCGGCGCGCCAGCTGGCCGTCAATATTGGTATTGTGGGAACCCAGGTTTCCGTCATCCTGATCATCGCCGTAATTATCATGGCCCAGCAAATTACCGCTCCCCTGCGCGCATTGAGTGAGACCGTTGCCCGGATGACCGACGGAAGACTGAACGTGTCTGCGCCTGTCCTCGGGTCCGACGAAGTGGGCACCCTGGCCCGGGCCTTCAATTCCATGACCGAAAAGCTCCGCCGGACGGTCGATGGATTGCAGAATGAGCTGAGCGAACGCAGACAGGCGGAGAGTGACCTGCTCCAGTTCCGCACGGTGATGGACGAATCCAACGACGCCATCTATCTCATCGATCCGGAGACGAGCCGCTGCATCGACTTCAATAAGAGTGCCTACGAAATTCTGGGTTACAGCCACGAAGAGCTGGGGCGCCTGGGCATTATCGATATCGCTGAATACGTTACAAGCCTGGAAGACTGGCATGACCGAATCGAACTCATCTATCAAACCGGCAGCCTGATCTTTGAAACAGTGTACCGGCGCAAGGATTACACGACCTTTCCGGTCGAGGTCAGTGCCCGCATGCTTTACTACGGCGGCCGGACCCTTCTGCTGTTCGTCGTGCGTGACATTACCCAGCGCAAACAATCGGAAAAGGCCCTGCGGGACAGTGAAGAACGCTTCCGCAAGGTCTTCCAATCCAGTCCGCTGGCCATTTCCATCACGACCCTCGAAGATGGACGCCTTTTGGATGCAAATTACGCCTACTGGGACCTGACCGGTTACGCTGCAGACCAGGCCCTGGGCCGCAACGCCAAAGAATTGAAATTGTGGAAGGACATTCGGGCCCGCGCCGAGTACGTCGAGGATCTGAAGCATAAGGGTTCGTTATTCAATCCGGATGACCAGTTCTATCACCCGGATGGGACCCTGAAGTACGTCATTTCGTTCCATGAATTGATCCAGATCGGGCATGAGGACTGCGTCCTCTCCATGTTCTATGACATGAGCGTTCAAAGGCAGACCATGCAGGCTTTGCAGCAGAGTGAAGCGCGCAATCGTGCCATGGTGGACGCATTTCCCGACATGATCATGGAATTCACCCTGGACGGGGTGATTGTGAACATGATTCCCCCGAAGGGTCTCGAAAGAGTTATGTCCGCCGACCAGTTTATTGGAAAACGGGTTGATGAGCTGTTTACAGAGACTGTCGCTGCTGTGATGCTGCTTGCGATACAGCGCGTCATCGCAAGCCATCAAATCGAGGTATTCGAGTTTGAGATGAGCATGGGCGCCCAGCCGCGGGTGATGGAGGCGCGCCTGACAGCCAGCGCCTCCGATACGGTTCTCGTGATGATCCGTGACTTTACCCAGCGTAAATGGGTGGAGCAGGAACGCGAAAAACTGATCAGTGAGCTGGAGTCCAAGAATAAAGAGTCTGAAACCCTGCGCGAGAGCGTAGCCATCGTGGCTGCCACCCTGGAAAGATCCGAAGCCATTGATCGGATTCTCGAGCAACTGGAGAGGGTCGTGCCGTTCGACAGTGCTTCCGTCCAGTTGATCAG
>JBAVVF010000019.1:0-5350 GCA_049697155.1 Anaerolineales bacterium | reverse complement strand
TATCAGCGCATCGTCAAAGGCCTAAAAAAATTACGGGAAGCGACAGACGGCAAGCAACCGGAGGCTGTCGAAGCTACAGTGACGCGCCGCCACCTGGATGAAGGTTTTACCCATTCAAGTTTGCAGGAATTCTTCGCCAATGAACTGGATGTTCATCGCACGCACCTTGCTCTGATCGAAAGCGGATATGATGCAACGGGCGGGGTCAGCGACCAGGAACGCACTCAGTGGCTGATCGATGCTCAGGCCAGCATCATTCAGGATCTGACACTTGGAAAGCCCCAGGCCTCCACCCTGGGACTGCGCCTGTTGAAAAAACTGGTTTTCAAGCGCATCAGCCCTTACCTGTGCCCGGTAGGCATTGCGGCGTTGACAGTCAATGTGGATGGCTCCATCTATCCATGTTATCAGTTAATGGATCCCGGTTTTTACATGGGGCAGGCAAAAGAAAACGAAGTATGGAAAACGGCCATATACCAGCAAGTTGAACGGCGAATGCGGGAAAACGACAAATTTCATCATCCCCAGTGCAAGCTGTGCTGGGCCCGTGGGGTGTGCAGCGGCTGTCTGGGTGAGTTATATGCCCGTACCGGTTCGATCGAACAAAGAATCGATGCGGTTTGTGACGGCATCCGCGGCGGAGTCGAAGATGTGTTATATGGCCTGGCCAAATTGCGCAGTACCCCGAGCGCCTGGGAGCAAGTTCTGAATGGCCTCAAGAATGAGTACAGCAATGCAGACAGCTCCACAGAACTTTATTGATACCGGCCCGGAAACCCATTCACTGTTTCCAAAAGCAGTCAGCGATATTCGGGCGTGGGTGTTATACGAGAAACCGGAAGAAGACTTGTATTGCATCGGCAGCCTGGAACGCGATAAGTATATTTCGGTGCCGGCCAGCAAGGTCCCCCTGGTGCTAAACTTTGTCGCCATGCTGGATGGCAATCGTTCGCTTGAAACGATTGGTACGGATCTGGAACGAAAGTATGGGCAAAAGGCGGATTTGCTTCAGCTCTACCAGCTGCTTTCCAGCGCCAACCTGATCGAGTCGCCTGCGCCGGATAAAATATTTCAGGGAGAATTTCGGCGCTTTTCGTTTGACTTGTTGGTTCTTAACACCCGGCGTTTTTTTGGGGCGGCGCAGCCCGCCGCAAAACGCAGTATTAAGCCATTATTTCTCTTCACTTTAATTATTTTTCTTCTGGGGGTATTCTCCGTTAACGACCAGTTTCTATCCAGTCAGAATATCTTCATGGTCGGGCAGTCGTTTTTGCTGGGCTATATTGTATTGGCCGTGGGCAGTCTCTTTTCCTTGTTGTGTCATGAACTGGCTCATGCATTTGTCGCTTCGGCTCACGGCGCTGTGACTCGTACAATTCGTGTCGCTTTGTACATGGGTTTCATTCCATACTTTTATACTGAAATTGCCGGGATGTACACGCTCAAACCGCCAGAGCGCATCCGCATCTGGCTGGCCGGCAGTTATGCCAATCTGATTCTGGGCTGTCTGGGGTTGGTGGTATTCCGCTGGTGGGGACCTCTCCTGCCTCAGGAAGCCAGTCAAATCATCATCAAACTCAGCCTGGCCAACTTTTTTACCATCGTGGGTAACCTCTCTCCGCTGATGCCCACCGATGGGTATTTCATTGTCTCGACCCTCCTGAAACAGATCAATATCCGCACGAATGCCTTGTTTGAATTCCTGAAATGGATACGAGGCGAAAAACACCAGCTGCGCAGCTGGATTTTGATTTATTTCCTGCTGACCGGTGTTATCATTCTTGCCATGCTGGGCATGCAGGTTCGCTGGCTGGCAGGTATATTCAATGAATTATTTACAGGTCAGTTAAGTGCCGCATCGTTTCAGCCCCAGTTGTATTTTTTGATCTTTATCGGACTCGCTTTGATACGCGCTGCCGGGATGTTTTTTTCCAAACGTATGAAATCACACCGCTCTTGAAGGATGTGTAAAACGATGCCGAGCCATGAAATGATCCACTCCAGAATTTTTGCAGACTCTCAACAACGCGCCGCTTCCATTTTGGCTTTACTGCGGGAAATGCAGCTGGATGAGCCCGTGCGGGCAGATGGGATGAGCGCCCTGGATTGGGGCATCTGCAAAGCCGTGAACTTTTTCGAGCAGGCCATACGCATGGCAGGCTTTTGGAGCGACTTTCACGGCATCGCCTCCGGTGGGCGTGACTGGATCAGCGCGTATGTGGGCTGGTCGCTGGGATGCTGTGACATGTCTGGTCCGGAAGATCTGCAACGCGCGGCGAGTCTTTTGCTTTCGGACCGTTATCCATCCGGAGCCTGGGGATATCGCCCCGGCTTACCCTCTGACATGGACTCGACAAGCTGGGCAACGCTGTTTTTACAGCAAAACCGGCAGGAATGGGACGCACAGGCAGCGGTGGATATTTTGTTGGGTCACCAGGATGAGCTGACAGGAGGAATTCGTACGTACCTGGGGCCGCAGTTTGGCATTGCAGAATATGTGGGAGCCGGCCCGCAGGATGATCTCTCAGGCTGGTGCAGCGCGCATATATGCATCTCTGCGGTGGCCGTCCAGGCGTTGATCGCCTGCGGGCTCGACAAGAATCACCCGGCCATCGAAAGACTTGCGCAGTTTATTCGCTCTGCCCAGCATCCGGACGGCTATTGGAATGCCTACTGGTACCACGGCAAAACCTATGCCACGGCTCAGTGTGTGCGGGCACTTCTGCAAATTGGAGAAACGCCCGAATCGCCGACGTTACAGCGCGCGGCAGGCTGGGTCGAGGTCACGCAGCTGCCGGATGGCAGCTGGAACGATGGACTGGACGGCACGCCCGGCCGTGTGGTGGATACCGCCCTGGCGCTGCGCACCGGGCTGGATCTCTGCAGCCCCTCCCCTGCTTCGTTTGAAAAAGCTGTTGCCTGGCTGCTGGAGAAGCAGCGCCCGGATGGCAGCTGGGATTCACTCCCCATTTTGCAACTCCCCGCCGCGAATGAACATGCACCCTGGAACGTCAAAGAATGGCCGGAAACCGGTGGAAGCCTGACTCAGGGAGTTTGCATCCCTGACCGCAACCGCTATTTCACCACGGCCACCGCGCTGCGAACATTAGGCGAATGGCGCCAGAGACAATCATCGCTATGACGCATTCACCCGGTACGATTCTCGTTGAGCTCAAAGAGGTCAGTAAGATTTACCCAACCGACGCCGGAGAGATCGCGATACTGCAAAACATTACTCTAGGAATTTGCGCGGGTGAATTTGTGGGCATCCTGGGACCTTCCGGTTCCGGCAAATCGACTTTGCTGAATGTCATGACCGGGATCGACCATCCCAGCCGCGGCGAGGTGGTAGTCGACGGGGTCGTCATCCGGGACCACAGCGAAGACCAGCTGGCGCGCTGGCGCGGCCGGCGGATTGGCGTTGTATTCCAATTCTTTCAACTGCTGCCCACACTGACGCTGCTCGAAAACGTCATGCTGCCGATGGAGTTTTGTAAAATCGGCAAAAGCGCCGAACGCCGCCGGCAGGCGCACAGCCTGCTGGCCGAGGTTGGGATCGAGCATCTGGCGAATAAATTGCCGGGGATGGTCAGCGGCGGCGAGCAGCAGCGCGCCGCGATTGCCCGCGCCCTGGCAACCGATCCGCCGCTCATCGTTGCCGATGAGCCGACCGGCAACCTTGATACAGCCAATGCCGAAGTTGTCATTCGATTGTTCGAGCGCCTGGTACAGAGGGACAAAACCGTCATCATGGTCACGCACAACCCCGATTTATGCGGGCGCATGTCGCGTTTGATCCACATGCGCGACGGGCAAATCGTAGAGATGAACGCATGAGCGTCCTGTGGTCGAAAGTCCGGCGCGACCTGTTCCAGAACCGGGCGCGTGCGATCACCATCGTCCTGACCATCGCACTTGGACTGTTTGCGCTGGGGACGGTGATCAATCTTTACGTCACCCTGAACACACAGATGGTGGAAAGCCTGCAGCGTTCCAACCCGTCCCACATCCATGTGTCGGTCCCGACAGGTCTCGATCACACGCAAGCGCGGCGCCTGGAACGTATCCCGGGGGTGGAGGCCGTCGAGGCCGTCACCGTTTCGGGCATCCACTGGAAAAGACCGGGCGATGCGGACTGGTCGGATGGAATCGTGATCGCCCGCGAGAACTACACCGGGCTGAGGATGGATCTGATCACGCTGGAGGCGGGGGTCTGGCCCGAACGGCGTGAGGCGGGCATGGAAAGGCTGACCGCCCGGTATTTCGATCTGGAAGTTGGGGGGGACATCCTGGTCAGGACGGACGGGAACTCACACAGACCGATTAAGCTGACGGGCATCGTTCATTCGATCCAGAATTCCCAGCCGCCCCCCGCGATGGGAGGCCAGGCGGTCTTTTACGTCACCCGGTCGATGTTAATGAACCTGACCGGTATTGCCGAACCCAACACGGCGAATGTGCAGCTTGCGGATTTCGACGCCGGGGAGGCCCGGGATATTGCCGCGCAGATCAAGGACCAGCTGCATCTCAGCCTGGCCCCCGAGATCGCGGACCCGGCCAAGCCGAGGTTCCTGGGACAGATGCAGGCGTTATCCATTCTCCTGGCTGTAATGGGGCTTGGCGTCCTGGGACTGAGCGCCCTGCTGATCGTCAATGTGTTCAATGCCATCATGCTTCAGCAGGTGCGCCAGATCGGCAGCATGAAAACCATCGGCGCCGGCACCGGACAAATCATGCCCATCTACCTGGGTATTTCGCTGGCTTACGGGGTTTTCGCCGTGCTGCTATCCATGCCGCTGGCCAGCCTGGCAGCGAACCGGTTGTCGGGTCTGCTCTTATCGCTCCTGAACATCGATCCGCAGCCGCTGCAAATCATCCCCCTGGCCTGGGGAGGGCAGGCGGTCGTGGGGCTGGTCGTGCCCAGCCTGGCGGCATTATTCCCGGTGTGGAGGGGAGCACGCATCACCATCCGGCAGGCCATTCAGAATTATGGACTCAGCGCGCCGTTTGGGCATGGCCGGCTGGAAAAACTGCTCTTGAATTTGCAGGGGATTTCCATGTCCTGGGCCATCTCTGTGCGGAATACCCTGCGGAACAAACCGCGCTCCCTGCTGACCCTGGGAATGATGCTCATGAGCGGTCTTTTGTTCATTTCCGTCATGAGCGTCAGGGGTTCCCTCCAGGCCACTTTGCTGGAGATGGTTTCTCCCTATCATTATGACGTAGGGATCTATTTTGCCGCTCCCTGGCGCGTCGGGGAAATCCGCAGGATGGCAGAGAAGACTTCGGGAGTCGTACATGCTGAAATGTTCTGGGCGGAAGACAGCACCTTCCGCTTCGACGATGGAGA
>JBAVVF010000018.1:0-2121 GCA_049697155.1 Anaerolineales bacterium | reverse complement strand
CGGCCCAACCGCCGGATACATCTCCCTCCGGGGAGTCACGTACCCCGCGCGCAGACAGCGAACAACAGGGTGGGACACCGATCACCTTCGACGACTACTGGGAGCGCGTCCGGAACACGCGGCTGGCCGTCGGCGGGCTTGAGTCCCGGTCCCCGTCGGAGATCCGCCAGGAGCTGGACACGCTCGCGGCCCAGTGGGAACAGGTGACCGCCGTCGAGCTGCCCGATCACAACGTCATCCCGGTCGATTCATCCTATCTCGTGGACGAGCTGCGCACTGAACCATTCGACGCCGAGCGGCTGGGCAACCTGCTCGATGCACTGCTGCGCGCCCATGAGGAGTATCCGCAAAAGGTATTCACACCTGAGGATATCCTTCCGTTACGCAAAATCCTGGCCCGGCCGGAATTCCAGTGGCAGAAACCGCAGCCCGTTCAAATGCCGGACTGGCTGAACAAACTATACGATCGAATTGCCGGTTTTTTCGACTGGATCATTCTCCAGGTCGCAACCCTCATTTATGAGGGGCGGACGGTGCTCAAAGTTGCCGCAGCGCTCATCTTCGTCCTGGCTCTGTATTTTATTTCGCGCAGCCTTTCCCACAATCTGGTGCGCGAAACCGAGCTGGCCGAGCAGGAAGAGAACGATGCGATGCTGACCTCCAAAGGCGCCTTCAAGCGCGCCGAGGCTCTTTCGATGCAGGGCGATTACCGGAACGCGATCCGTTACCTGTATCTTTCCTCCCTGCTGGTGCTCGATGAGCAGGGGCTCATGCGCTACGACCGTTCGCGCACCAACCGTGAATATTTGCGCAGCGTCTCGACCCGGCCCGAACTGGCCCAGCCGCTGCGGGCGGTCATCGACGTGTTCGACCGGGTCTGGTACGGGTTTGAGGGCGTGGACGAGCAGACCTACCAGTCGTACGTGGAGCGCGTGGACGAACTGCGGGAGAAGAAAGAATGAAAAACCTTTCCCGCGATGCCAAACTTGCGATTGGAATCCTGGTCGCGCTGGTGCTCATCACGGCCCTGGCCGCGATCCAGCGGGGGACAGAACAGGAATATCCAAGGTTATCGAGTCTCTCCTCTGCGCCGGATGGCGCGCTGGCCTTGAAGATGTGGGTGCAGGAATTGCAGTACAAGGTGGACGAGCGGGTCCTTGCGAATTTCATTCCCCCGAAGGATGTCTCAATTCTGTTTATGCTGGAGCCTTCATTTCCGACAGAAACGGAACTGCAGCCCATCGACAAATGGGTCGAGTCCGGTGGAACGCTGATCGTGGTGGGTGAGCAGTATGGCATGTATCTGCTGTTGGATCATTATCAGTTTAATTTTTCGTACCTGCAGTCGAAGGACGGTATCCCTGCGAACGGGGCACCGCTGTTCGACTCACCGTTTGCTCCTGACCTGAAAAACCTCAAGGTCAGGGCAGCCCTTCAGTCGGAACGGGACGATTTCGTGGTGCTGGTCGCTCATCAGGGCCAGCCGGTACTGGTCTCGTTCGAGCAGGGCCAGGGACGCGTGATCCTCGGAACGCTCACGGAGGCCTTTACGAATGCCGGCTTGAAAGAGGCGGGCAACCCGGAATTTGTGCTGAACATCCTGGCCCTGGCGCCCGTCAAAGGCCCGGTCTGGTTCGATGAGTGGCATCACGGCCTGCGCAGCGGCGCTGAGATTTTGGGTCCCGGCGATTTCCTGCGCGAGACCCCGGTGGGCCGCTCATTATTGTTCGTGGCCTTCACCGTGTTTATCGTGTTGTTCATTCAGGGACGCGGCTTTGGGCGGCCGGTGCCGCTCCCCCAGGAGATCAAACGCCGGGGCGCCTGGGAGCACGTGACCGGCATTGCCAACCTCAGCCGCCGCGCCGCGCATCGCTCCGCGGTGATGATGCAGTATCACCAGCAGATCAAGCGCAAGCTCGGCCAGCGCTACCGGCTCGACCCGGCTATGGACGATAAGCAATATGTGGACATCCTGGCAGGCTACAACTCGTCCCTGAACCAGGCTGAACTGCTCGACCTGTTGAAACGCTTGAAGAAGAAGGACATCTCTGAAACGGAGATGGTGCATCTGGCTGCCGAGGCGGCGAAGTGGATCGATAATTAAACTGTGGAGTGCAGAAC
>JBAVVF010000017.1:0-2081 GCA_049697155.1 Anaerolineales bacterium | reverse complement strand
CGTACCGATCTGCCTGGGCCTGTTAATCGCCGCCGACCCGATCGTGCGGGCCGTCTTTGGCGACCAGTGGCTGGAAGTCATCCCGGTCCTGCGCGTCCTGGCAATCTATGCCTGGGTGTACTCGCTTGGTTACCATGCCGGAGGCTTTTACAAGGCGATTGGGCGTCCGGACATCTTGCTGCGGCTCTCGATCCTGACCCTGGTTCTCATCATTCCCGCGCTGCTGATTGGAGCGCGGTTCGGCATCATCGGGGTCGCGCTCGGTCACCTGGTGGCGGTTTTGATCCGCCGCATTGTCAGCCTGGCACTTGCGACCCGTCTTATCGATGTCTCGCTCATGGATATCCTCGGGCAACTGCGCTCATCGCTCCTCGCGGCGCTGGTGATGGCTCCCGCCACCCTGGCCGCTGCCTATCTGACAATGAGCCTGAATCCGTTTTTGCGGCTGGCCCTGATCGTCCCGGCGGGCGCGCTCAGTTATCTGGGTGTGCTGTGGTGGATCGAGAGAGAAAACATGCTGCAACTGCTGCGAGTTCTGAAAATTTCAAAAGCCTCCGCCGGATAGGGAAAGAATGAATATCTTCGACCATCGTTTCATTTTCGTTTGCGGACTCCACCGCAGCGGCACATCCGTCCTGTTTCGGGCCTTGCGCGATCACCCGGAGGTCAGCGGATTTGGCGGCACAGCCTCTCCGGAAGATGAGGGCATGCACCTTCAGACGGTATATCCGCCGTCCGGTCGCTATGGCGGCGCGGGCGCGTTCGGCTTCCACCGGGAGTCGCATCTTACCGAAGCCTCTCCGCTGGTGAGCGAAGCGAATCGCGAGAAATTATTTTCGGAGTGGAGCCGTTATTGGGATCTTACAAAAACATACCTGCTTGAAAAATCGCCGCCCAATATCGTTCGGACCCGCTTCCTGCAGGCCATGTTCCCGAACTCTTATTTTGTGATCCTGCTGCGCCATCCGCTGGCAGTCTCTTTTGCCACCCAGAAATGGTATCGCAAGTACAGGGTGAACTGGCGGGGTTTCCCCCGCATCTTCGAGCACTGGCTGGTCTGCCATGAAACTTTCCTGAACGACCAAAAGCATCTGAAGAATTCCGTGGTCCTGAAGTATGAAGACTTCGTGGCAGAGCCCTACCGCTGGGTGAACGACATGTATCACTTTCTCGGTCTGCGCGACCATTCCATGAGTCAAAGGGTTCTATCGGATGTGAATAGGAAATACTTCAACATGTGGGAGAGGAAACAATCCGGTTTCTTTTCCGGCATGCTGGCCCGGGCCATGCTGGCGCGCTACGAGGAACGTGTGCGCTGCTTTGGCTACAGTCTGACCGATTTGGACTGGATCGGACCCATCCTCGGATAAACCATGGAAACTTTCCTGCCGCGTCTCGATCGGCCTTCGCCGCGCGTTTTCAATTACAGCCTGGACTGGCGTTTCCTGCTGCCGCTGACCGAGACTGGCAGGTCCTTCGTCCTTTTCGAGCAGGAGGCTGATTTTAGCGAGACTCTTGCGCGGGCCGGAATGCCCGCCTCGGTGCAGCTTTCCTTCCCGGAGATTGACCGGCAGGAAGGACAGAGCGCCCATTCCCTGGTTCTTCCGTTCGGCTTGCCGCTGCGCTGGGTCGGTGCAGGGCAGGCGGATCAGATTGGTTTTTATCGCTCCATCCGGCGTTTGATCGAGCCGGGGGGCTATCTACTGGTGGGATTTGAGACCTCCTGGAATTTTCGCTCGCGGCGCGCGTCCAAATATCATCCTTCCACGCCCCGGCGCATGACTTCTCTGCTGGAGCAGGCCGGATTCAAATCCGTGAAGATTTTTGGAGCAATTCCAAATCTGCGCATTCCCGAGTACATATTCGAGCTGGGGTCTCCGGCCATGCAATTTGCTTTGTGTCGCCGTTTTAGGCGGAAACCCGTCTTGTTAAGTGCCCTGCAAATGCTGGCGCGGACCGTCGGGCTGGCGCGTCTTTCGAGTTTCCTGCCGTGCTGTTTTGCGGTCGCGGTGGTCTGAATCATGATCAACTCGTTTGTGAACGATCTTTCGACTCTGGCTCTCTCGCTGACGGAAAAGGAC
>JBAVVF010000016.1:0-4754 GCA_049697155.1 Anaerolineales bacterium | reverse complement strand
GTCCCAAATCTGCATGGACGCCCCTGGACCTTTGGATTGTGTTCCATCGAAATCGAAATCTTCGCTCATCTATGTTACTCCATTATGGCTGGTTTGATTGCTGTGCAAACATAATATCAGCCTGCTGTCGCTGCTCGTCGATCCATTTTTTTAGCGCCAGTTCCTGTAAGGAGAGATAGGCATCCGGCGAAAGGGGACGATTCGGGTCGCGCTCGAGAATTCGGAGGATGTGGAACCCCACGTCTGTGGCGATCACATCGCTGTACCCGCCCACGGCCAGGGCAAAGGCGGCTTCCTCGATCTTCGGTTCGAGCAGGTAGCCGCGCGGCACCCATCCAAGATCGCCGCGGGTGGAGGGGTCGGCCTCCAGCGCCAGTTCATCGAAATCGGCCCCGCCGTTCAACTCCAGCAGAAACCTTTGAGCGGTGTCCTCATTATAGAGCAGAATTTGCTGGAGGTGTACCTGCTCGGCAGTACTGGGGACCGCCGCAAGGATTTTGTCACGTTTCCAGGCTGCCTCGGCCCCGCGCTTCAACGCGGACCGAAAGGACTGCTCCGTGTACCCGTGCTCCGCCTGCCACTTCGAGAGGGACTCCGCCCCGCCGGCCTGCGCGGCCAGCCCCTCGAGGCGCGCCTGTAAGGCGGACTCATCGAGTGTGAAGCCTTCGGCCCGCGCAGCCTGCGCAAGCAGCAGCTGGGCGGTCAAGTCCTCCCGGACGGCCTGCGCGGCCTCCTCAGCAGAGACCGTCTGGCCCTGAGATCCGTGGGAGGTGAGGTAACGCTGCACTTCCGCGTCGAATTCCACCACGGTGATGCCCTCCCCATTGACGGTCAGGGCCATGGGCTCAGGTGTGGCGGTTGGTGGCTCGGGTGTGAACGTCGGCTGAGGTGTGGATGTCGGTTCAGGCGGGGAAAACGAAGCGCACGCGGAGAGTCCGAGTGCGAGACAGAGGCTGAATGTTATCGGAATGAGTCTGTAATGAGACAAGCGAAGCAGTCCTGTGGAGAACATCGCCCCGATTATATATTAAAAATGTAGGGGCAGGTCTGAGACCTGCCCCTACAGAAATATTGGGTTGGATTAATAATCCATACCGCCCATGCCGCCCGGAGGCATGGCAGGAGCCTTGTCCTTCTCGGGCAGGTCCGTGATCAGGACATCCGTGGTCAGGATCATGGCCGCGATGGAGGCAGCGTTCTCGAGCGCACCGCGCACCACCTTGACGGGGTCGATCACACCGGCCTGGATCATGTCGGTGTATTCATTCGTCAACACGTTGTAGCCGATATTTTTGTTCTTCTTCTCGGCGGCCGTGCGGCGAACGGTGTCGATGATCACCGATCCATCCTGGCCGGCATTCGCCGCCAGCTTGCGAATCGGGGCTTCGAGCGCCTTCCGGACAATATTGATGCCGACCCGGGTCTCTTCGTTGTCGCTTTCATCGGTGTTCTTGAGAAGTTTATCCAGCTTGCCTGCGGCGTTGATCAACGAAATCTCGCCGCCGGGCACGATGCCTTCCTCGACTGCCGCGCGGGCAGCCGAAAGCGCATCTTCGACGCGGTGTTTCTTCTCTTTCATCTCGGTCTCGGTCGCCGCGCCAACCCGGATGATGGCGACGCCGCCGCTCAACTTGGCGAGGCGTTCCTGAAGCTTTTCGCGGTCGTAATCGCTGGTGCTGCGATCGATCTCGGCCCGGATTTCCTTGATGCGGCCTTCGATGTCGCTCTTCTTGCCCTTGCCGCCGACGATAGTGGTGGTCTCCTTGTCAGAGACAACCTTCTCGGCGCGCCCAAGGTCCTGCAGTGTGGCAGTCTCGAGCTTGCGGCCCGTCTCTTCCGAGATCACGGTCCCACCGGTCAGGGCGGCAATATCCTGCAGCATGGCTTTGCGGCGATCGCCAAATCCGGGGGCCTTGACGGCCAGCACATTCAGCATGCCGCGCAGTCTGTTCAGAACCAGAGTGGCCAACGCCTCGCCGTCGATATCTTCGGCGATAATGACGAGCTCACGCTTGCCAATCTGCACAAGTTTCTCCAGCAGAGGCACGATATCCTGCGCTGCAGAAATCTTCTTCTCATTGATCAAGACATAGGCATCCGAAATCACGGCCTGCATTTGATCGGCGTTGGTAACAAAATAAGCGGAGAGGTAGCCACGGTCAAACTGCATGCCTTCCACATATTCGGTTTCAAACTGCAGGGATTTGGATTCTTCGACGGTAATGACGCCGTCCTTGCCGACTTTGTCCATGACATCCGCGATCAACTCGCCAATTTCGGTATCAGCCGCGGAGTTGGTCGCCACGGAGGCAATTTCTTCGCGTGTGTCGATTTTGACGGACATCTTGCGCAGTTCTTCCACAACCGTTTCGGTTGCCAGCAAAATGCCATACTTGAGCAGCATCGGGTTGTAACCGGCCTCAAGTGCCTTGAGACCTTCGTTCACGATGGCATGCGCGAGCACCGTCGAAGTGGTCGTGCCGTCACCGGCGATGTCGTTGGTCTTCTGGGCAGCTTCCTTGAGGAGCTGGGCACCCATGTTCTCAAACGGATCCTCGAGCTCGATTTCCTTTGCAACCGAGACACCGTCATGTGTAATCATGGGGGAACCGAACTTGCGATCGATAGCCACGTTGCGGCCTTTGGGACCAAGCGTTGCGCTCACCGCATTGGCAACGGTATTCATGCCGTTCTTGAGCTTGCGGCGGGCATCTTCTGAAAAGACAATTTGTTTAGCAGCCATTTTTTAGTCCTCCGATTTGCGTAGGGCGGGTTCTCTAACCCGCCAGATGGCGTTCGAGAACGCCAATTACGCAGAAATGATTAGCCTTCAACCACGGCTAGAATATCGCTTTCGCGCAGGATGAGCAGTTTCTTGCCATCCATTTTTACTTCGGTGCCGGAATATTTTGCATACAGCACCCGATCTCCAACTTTGACTTCCATGGGAATGCGTTCACCGTCTTCGTCGCGGTCGCCTGGTCCCGCCGCCAGGATTTTACCTTCCTGCGGTTTCTCTTTAGCGGTTTCGGGAAGAATAATGCCTCCAGCAGTCATTTCCTCCTGCTCGATCGGTTCTACGATCACGCGTCCGCCAAGGGGCTTTAGCTTCAGTTTGCTTGCCATCTTAAGGCCTCCTACTTGGAATGATTTGGATAATCAATGAATTAGCACTCTGATTGCCTGAGTGCTAATCTTATGATACCGAAACCGGATGTCTACGTCAAGAGGATTGTTAGAGTTCTTACAAAGCTCTGATAGAGCGTCAGGGGGCTAGTGTCGCCTCAGGTGTCCCCTCCCCTGTTTCAGGGATTGGCGTCGCGGTGGCATCGGACATCTCCCCACCCGGCTGCGTGCCCACCTCGGTCGGGACTGCCAGATCCGGCAAAGCCTGTGACTCATTCAGCGACCGGCAGATCTCCTCTCCCGCCTCCACGATGCTGATGATCGTGTCCCTGGCCTCCGTATAAGCCTCCGGGTTGGCATCCAGCTCCGCCCGGACTTCCCCCATGGTTTGCATCGCTTCATCACAATGGTTATCGCGCGGCCGGCTCAAGGCCGCCCGGACCGATCCGTAAATATAGTAGTAGACGATGGTATTGGGAGAGATCGGGAGACCTTCCACCACGACAGGATTCTCATCGAGGTTAGGAAAACAGCGTTCGAGACCGCGCCCCATACAGGACTCCTCACCGGAACATCCATAAATTGCACACTTCAGCGAGAAGACCGAACCTTCGTAATTGCGCGAGCGGAAATACACAACTCCCAGTTGTCCGTAAATATCCGCATTGGTCGGCTCGAACGACAAAGCCTTTTTCACATTCAAGGCGGCTGCGAAGAAATCGCCCAGTTGCGAATACGTACGCGAGATCGACAGGTACGGCACCGGATCGTTCACCCCGATCTGTTCATTGATCCTGGCGGCCCGATCGAAGTATTCCAGGGACTTGTCATAAACCGGGCGGGCCGCCTCCTCGTTTTGAATTTCCAGAGCGAGCTGGCGATAGTTCGCACCTGCGCGCAGATACAGGAACGTAAAGTTTGGCTCGATGGCAATCGCCTTGTCGTATTCCGTGATCGCCAGGTTGTAGTCACCGAGCGTCTCGAACACATAGGCGTTGATGCGATGAACGTCCATCAACTGATCGGCATCTTCGCGTTCCAGCGCCTGATTGATCTGAATCTCGGCCTGGTTCCACTTATCCTGATCCAGCAGGATCTCAGCATAGTACGCCAGAGCCAGCGTGTTTTCATTGTCGAACTGAATGGCCTGCAAAGCCTGTGTTTCGGCCTCGAGCAGATACGCTTCCGCCTGGCGCGGGTCATCGGCATACAAAGTTGGGTCGGCATTCCAGTCCAGGGTGAAGGCCAGGATGGCGCGCGCCATGCTGTCTTCGGGGGCCAGTTCGACCGCCTTGCGGGCATCCTCGAGCGCATCGAGCAGGCGCGCTTTTTTCTCGCGGTTGGTGATCAGAAAGGCGGAGGAATAGGTTTTGATCCGGGCCAGATTGGACCAGGTTCGCACATCGTTCGGGTTGATAGTGACGGCCTCTTCGTAGGCCGCGATCGCGGCATTGACTTCACCGGCACTGAAGTTCGCATCCCCCTCCAGGATATAGGATTCCGGCGAACGCGTGGGAGTGGCAGTCGCCTCGAACAAAGGCCGGATCTCACCCTTGTCCAGCTGCTGCAAAAGCCACACCCCGCCCAGGATCATGACCACCCACAGGAACATGCGGTAAATATTGGAT
>JBAVVF010000015.1:0-12625 GCA_049697155.1 Anaerolineales bacterium | reverse complement strand
GGACTCCTGAAGCAGCTATGATGCAAATCAATGTATTGCGCTTAAGAACGATGCTTTTGAATCTTCTATCGAACCTCAGGATCGTCCCATGGGGCAGGCGTATCCTGTTCACAGTCGGCATTTTGCTGTTCAGTGCTGTTCAGTTGACCATGGTGATCCTCCCGATCAGGAGCAGAACAGCTCCGGTTGAGACCGACGATGCCTACACTTATATTCTTAAGGCGGCGGAGATGCAGGAATGTTTCCTGCAGGACTGTCTGGCGCTGAACGACCTGCGCCAGCAGCTGACCACTCCTGCCAAAAAACAGCATATTGCCTGGATGCGCTACCGTGAATATGTTCGTGCATTTTCCGTGTATCATCCACTTCATTCCTTGATCCTGACAGGCTTGCACGCAACAGGCTTATCCTGGGAGGACTCGTACAATTTTGTCGAAATTGCAGGGAGCCTTTTCCTGAGCTTGGCGATCGGTTACTGGCTTTACAGACTGTTCGGCAGCGGTCCAGCCGGGATCGCTCTGCTTTTCCTGACGTTTACCCCCCTCCCCAATCAGGGGCTTCACTATATTGTTCCCAGCAATCTGGCGCTTGGGATCGCCATACTCAGTTGGGGGATGTTACTCAAAAGATCTCCCCGTTCGCGCTGGATAGTTGTCGGGAGTACACTGGCCCTGGTCACTATGCATCCCATCGGCAGGCTGTATGCTTTACTGGTCGTGTTTCTTTTTATCCTCCTGAACGCAAAACAAATGAAGAGATCTGACTGGTGGGCCAGTGGTCTCAGTGTTTTGATTGTCGCGACCACATTTCTCCTGCCCTTGTTAATTACTCGCCCGGAGCTTTCATTTCCAGCCGAGCCCCCTCCAGCTGGCTGGAAGGTCTGGTCTGGATATTACAACAACATCACCGAAGCAGCCGCCCTGGCCGGCCCATGGTTCAACCTGCACGGGGGAAATCTGCTGTCCGTTCTTCTGATCTCCATGGGCCTGCTCAGCCTGCCTCCCTTTGAAAGACGCCGGCGAGTCGGAAGTATGGTGTTCCTCCTGGGAGGGCTTTTGTTCGCCAGTCTGCTCCAGGTTTTGCCGCGCTATCCTGCGGAAGCCTTTGGCAGGATCTGGATCCCCTCAGCGATCCTGTTAACCGGGTTGATTGCGTACGGAACATGGAGATGGCTGGCCGCTGTCGTTCACTGGAGTCGTCAATACCTGCAAAGCGAAAAATCGGATTTCAGAGATGAGCGCTGGATCCTGTCTGGGCTGGGTTGGACTCTTGTATTTCTGCTTCTGTTTGCTGCAGTCCTGGCTCATAACAGTCTAAATCTTGTGATGAAAGGCCGGGCTGCTTATCGCGACACATTGATCAACATCATGGAAACCCAGGACTCACGTTTGGACACAAACCAGCCCTCGGTGTTGCTAAAAACAGGCTGCAAGGATGTTCTTTACTTATCCGAGGTGCCCATGCACATGTATCTTGCACACGGGGCTTTGGAATGTGGCGCCATTTATTACCCCACCCTGGCAGGCACACCGGAGGAAATACATTGGATCGAAGAGAACCGGAATGCGGGATATGTGGTGGCATGGAATCCGACCATCGAGGCTGGTGCCACCAAAGGCGGCAGCCCGCTTGTTATCAAAACAGGCGACCGTCTTGAGTTTTCTTTGCCGGAACACTGGACATCTCAGCAGATCTACATTTATCTGGAAAACTCGAGAGGCGACAGCCGTCTTGATGTTGCTCCTTTAGAGATGGAAGCTGGCAGCAAGCCTGTTGAGCGCCTTTCCATCCCTGCCAACTGGTCCGGCTGGCAAGCCATTGATCTCCGGGCAGAGGAACTGGCGGATGGTTTCCGTTTGGAGGCAGACCAGGTTCCAAACGGGATCTTTTTGAGAGGCATAAAATCGGACCCGGAAGGGCCGCTAAACTGGCCATGGGATCAGGGGATTACTCTCATCCACCAGCGATCCAATCCGGATGATCCGGCGGTGGAGATCAGCTTCGATACAGCCGATCTGGTTCCATACTCAGATTGGTCTTTGACAGTTGTTGATGATCAGGGTGATACCGTCTTGATAAAGCTAAACCGCTGAAACTCTCCGGATCTTGGCAGCTATCTATTAGTGTCTGGCAAATACACATCTCCTGTCTGCAACTGGGAATGATTGAAGGGGTGCTCCTCCATTACAATAGCACTTTCAACCAAAAGGAGACACCCGTATGAATGAGGAACTTTTCAACACGTTTGACTCCCTGACCTTTGATGATGTACTGATTGTCCCGGGCTATACCGAAGTACTGCCCAACGAGACCGACGTACGCGTCCAGCTCACCCCACAGATCCAGCTCAACATCCCCATCCTCTCCGCCGCCATGGATACAGTCACCGAAGCGCGGCTGGCGATTGCCCTGGCGCGCGAGGGCGGGATGGGGATCATCCATCGCAATTTGCCGCCCGAGGCCCAGGCCGGGGAAGTGGAAAAGGTCAAGCGCTCGCAGTCCGGCATGATCGTCGAGCCGATCAGCCTCTCACCCGACGCCCCGCTCAGCCGCGCCGAAGAGATCATGTCCACGTATCACATCAGCGGCGTGCCAATTACAGATGAAAAGGGAAAACTCGTCGGCATCCTCACCAATCGTGATATCCGCTTCGTCGAGGCCGCGGATTACAACCTGCCTGTGGATCAGTTTATGACGAAGGAAGACGCGCTGGTCACCGCCCGCGTGGGCATTTCGATCCAGGAGGCCAAGAACATCCTGCAAAAACATCGCATTGAAAAACTGCCCCTCCTTGATGAGAATGGGATGCTGAAAGGCTTGATCACAGTCAAGGATATTCAAAAGGCACGCGACTACCCCAATGCCGCGACCGACTCGCAGGGCCGGCTGCTCGTCGGCGCGGCGGTCGGCGTCGGCAAGGACCTCGAAACCCGCGTCGACCTGATGGTCAAGGCCGGCGTGGACGCGGTGGCCATCGACACCGCCCACGGACATTCCAAAGGCGTGCTCGAAGCCGTGCAGCGCATCAAGAGCGCCTGGAAGGGTCTGCCGGTCCTGGCCGGCAACGTGGTGACGGCCGAAGGAACGGAAGCCCTCATCAAGTCAGGCGTGGACGCGGTCAAGGTCGGCGTGGGTGCAGGCTCGATCTGCACGACGCGCATCATCTCCGGCGCGGGCATGCCGCAGGTCTCGGCAATCTTCGAATGTGCGCGGGCTGCCAGGAAACACGACATCGCGGTCATCGCCGATGGCGGCATTAAGTTCAGCGGAGATATCGTCAAGGCCATTGTGGCGGGCGGCAATGCGGTCATGCTTGGCAGTATGCTCGCAGGTCTGGATGAAGCGCCCGGTGAGGTCATGCTCTATGAGGGCCGGCGCTTCAAGGAATATCGCGGCATGGGCAGCCTGGGCGCGCTGAAGGGTCACGGCGCGGATCGCTATGGGACCGCGCAAAGCGGGAGCGGCAAGCTCGTGCCGGAAGGCATCGAAGGACGCGTGCCGTATAAAGGTCCGCTTGGTGAATATATCTTTCAGCTCGTCGGCGGACTGCGCTCCGGAATGGGCTACGCGGGCGCGGCGTCGCTCGAAGACCTGCGCACGAAGACCCGCCTGACCCGCATCACGAACGCCGGTCTGATCGAGAGCCATCCACACGATGTGATCATTACCAAGGAAGCGCCGAACTATCAGCTTAGTTAATGTGGCTGCCACAGATCTGCAAAAGGGCTCCCTGCGCCGTCCCCGGCGCAGGTGTACCTGGTGATCGCCGCCGGGGACGGCGGCGTGAGCGAGTTTTGCACCAGAAGCTGGCTAGCGCAAGGATAGAAATATGAAACATACCTGTCTCGCCCTGTCTCTCCTCATCTTGCTCTCCGCCTGCGGCCCCGCCGCAACGCCCACCCCCATGGCAGATGCACTGTTTGTTGACCCCGGCACGAGTCTGGGACCCATCAGTCCTTACATCTTTGGAACCAACTATGGTCCGATGCACGCCGTTCCGCTCGATGTCATGCCGCTGGTCGAGGAGGCGGGGTTCACGGCCCTGCGCTTCCCGGGCGGGGCCTGGACCGATACCGTGGACATGAAATCCTTCCAGATCGACATGCTCATGACCTTCGCCAGACAGGTCGGGGGTATGCCGACCATCAGCGTGCGTCTGCTCGGCGGCAAACCGGAGACCGCAGCTGAACTCGTGCACTACACCAACATTGAGAAGAAGTATGGCGTGACCTACTGGAGCATTGGCAACGAGCCGTCCATCTATACCCAGTTGGGACAGGCAGATTACGATTACACCGTCGAACATCTCAATAAGGATTGGCGGGCGATCGCTCTTGCCATGAAGAAGGCTGACCCCACGATCAAGTTGATGGGGCCGGAGATCCATCAATGGAATGACAGCCTGGAGACCACCCCGAAAGATTCGGCCGGGCGCGACTGGATGACCGAGTTCCTGAAAGCAAATGGCGACCTGCTGGATGTGGTCACGGTCCATCGCTACCCGCTGCATTCGCCAAGCAATCCGGTCACCGTTCAGGCTCTGCGCGAAAACACGCGCAAGTGGCTGGGTGAAATGGAATACCTGCGGCAGGTGATCCGTGAAACTCTTGGGCGTGACCTGCCGATCGCCATTACGGAGCTCAATTCCGATCCCAGTTCCGCGATGCTTCAGGATGTATCTCCGGATTCTTTCTATAATGCCATCTGGTATGCGGACGTTCTCGGTCAGATGATGAATGCCGATGTGTTCATGGTCAATCAGTGGGTGCTGTCACAACGCAGCACCGGACTTGGGCTGTTACAGGGTACGACAGTCCGGCCAACGTTCTATGTCTTTCCTCTTTATAAGAACTTTGGCAGCGAACAGGTCTACGCCGCGTCGGGCGTGACGGACGTGGATATCTTCGCTGCCAAACGCGCGGACGGGGCGCTGACTCTCATGCTGATCAACCTGTCCGATACCGAGCAAAGCATTCCCCTTCAGGTGAAAGGTATGCAATTGAGAGATGCGGAGGTCTGGCTCCTGGATGCAACCCATTTCAGCGAAAACCTGGGGACGCAGGCTTTTTCAGAAGACGGTACCGTGCTCCTGCCGCCCCAGTCGGCTATACTCTATGTGATTCGGTAAGTATATGTAAGGCGGTCTCCTATCTAGACAACACATGTTTATTCTAATGTGGCCGCGAAAAAACTTTGTTTTTCGCCTGTTTGCATTAAGAAATTATGAATAATGACAATCTCCACTTGACACGATCGGTCTTGTTCTTTAACATGACTGTTAGTTCAATGCTGGGTACAGATGAACTGCATTTTGGAACCAGGGCACCACGCGGTGCCCGTCCTACTCTATTTCTCAAGGAGAAGAAGATGTCCGCAAAAAGAGTACGCAGTTTGATGATCCACGTTTTTATGGCAGTCGCAATCCTCGTCGCCTGCGCGCCTGCCCCGACCGAGGTCCCGGTTGAGGTAGTGACCGGACTCCCGGAGATTGTCACCGAGGCTCCGCCGGCCGAAGAAACCGCGGCTCCCACGGAAGCGCCGGTCGAGATCACCGACACCGAACTGAATGTTCTATGCACGCCGCAGGAGCAGTGGTGTCAGGGCATGAAGCAGGAATTCGAAGCGAAGTACGGCATCACCGTCAACTACGTCAGAATGTCCTCCGGCGAAGCCCTCGCCCGCGTCCAGGCCGAAAAGGATAACCCCCAGTTCGACATCTGGTGGGGCGGCCCGATCGATAGTTTCGTCGCCGCGAAGGGTGAAGGGCTGCTGGAAGCCTACGATTCACCGAACTATGCCAACCTGATCGACCCGGTCAAGATGAAGGATGTCGACAACTACTGGGTGGGCATTTATGTTGGCACGCTTGGTTTTGCCACCAACAAAGACTGGCTGGCCGCCAACCCCGGCGTCGAGCCTCCGAAGTCCTGGGATGACCTGCTGAAGCCCGAGTTCAAAGGCCAGGTCATGGTCGCCCACCCGTCTTCTTCGGGCACCTCCTATACCGCGCTGGCCACCGTCCTGCAGATACGCGGCGAGGAAGCCGGCTGGGAATACCTGAAGCAGTATGCGGGCCAGATGGCTCAATACACCAAGAGCGGCGCCGCACCTGCCAAGTTCGTCGGCCAGGGTGAAGCCGCGGTGGCGATTGTTTTCTCTCACGATATCGTCAACGAGATCGAGAACAACAAGATGCCGCTCGTGCTGACCTTCCCCGAGGAAGGGACCGGCTATGAAATCGGCGGCATGGGGCTGCTCAAAGGCGCCAAGCACATGCAGGCCGCGAAGTTATGGTTCGACTGGGCCCTGACCCCCGAAGCC
Source organism: Anaerolineales bacterium (assembly GCA_049697155.1). GTDB lineage: Bacteria > Chloroflexota > Anaerolineae > Anaerolineales > Villigracilaceae > Defluviilinea. Next base: position 6,304 of record JBAVVF010000015.1, on the reverse strand, counting down.
CAGGCTCTGGGACCCGTCTATGCCGCCTACCAGGCACCGACCGTCAAGGGCGTCGAGCTCTCCCACCCCGAGCTGCTCGAAGTCAATCTGATCGACTATGACTTCGTCTGGGCCGGAGAACACAAGAAGGAATTCGTCGACAAGTTCACCAACGAAATTGCCACGGCCGAAAATCTAAAAGAGTAAGAATTGGTCCATAAATTCTGGGCGGCACCATGGTGCCGCCCAGAATTGCATGATCGCAAGATCATGATTGGAGAAGCATGAAGATAACCCTGGCATTACCGAAATCCCCAAAAATACAATTCGTCGGCCTCAGGCGTCGTTTCCAGGAATTTTCGCTGATCTTCCGGGATCCCGTGCTCTTTATGAGCCTGCTGTTCTCCTGGATTTTCATCTTTGTCTTTGTCATCTTGCCGATCTTTCGAACGATCTCAGGCGGATTTTTCTCGAAAGAGGGCACTCTCGATCTGACGTACTTCACCCGCTATTTCGACAGCTATTATGGGCCCAGCTTGCGCCAGAACTTTCTCGACACGATGATCATGGGTTTGCTGACGGCTATCTTCGGAACGATCGTGGGCTTTATTTTCGCCTACGCCAGTGTGCGCTGCAATCCACCCGGGAAAAACCTGCTGCACTGGCTGGCCCTGCTGCCGACCGTCTCGCCGCCCTTCGCCCTTGCCCTGAGCATGATCCTTTTGTTCGGACGGAGCGGGTTGATCACCAAGAAACTGCTGGGCATCACGTATGCCCAGGGGATGAATGACATTTATGGATTGGATGGGCTGGTCATCGTCCAGACGATCACCTTTTTCTCCGTCGCGTACTTGATCCTGCGGGCCATGCTCGAGCGCCTCAACCCCTCGATGGAGGAGGCCGCGGCCAGCCTGGGCGCGAGCCGCCTGCACATCTTCCGGACCGTGACGCTGCCGCTCCTCATCCCCGGCATTGCCGGATCCTTCCTGCTTCTCTTCGTGGAATCATTGGCCGACCTGGGCAATCCCCTCTTCATCGCCGGGAACAAGACCGTGCTTTCGGCGCAGATCTTCCTGGCCGTGATCGGGGAGTACGATTACCAGAAGGCCTCGGCCCTATCCCTGGTTTTGATCATTCCAACCTTATTGTTATTCCTCGTCCAGCGCTACTACGTAAACCGGCGGTCATACATCTCCGTGACTGGCAAGCCCTCCGGCGCGCAGATCACCGAAAAGGACCCTCTCATTCGCTGGGGATTCAACTTTGCGGCGTATGCGATCTGCGCGTTTGTGGTGCTGCTGTACGTCACGATTGTCTATGGCTCCTTCAGCTTTACCTGGGGAGTGGACTTCACACCGACCCTCAGACATTGGTCCATGGTCGTCACGCGCGGCGTGGAAGCCATCCTGGATACGACCTTTCTGAGCATTATGGCAACGCCTTTCGCAGCCATCCTGGGCATGATCGTGGCCTGGCTGGTGGTGAGAAAGAATTTCAGCGGCAAGGAAGCCCTGGACTTCAGCTCCAACCTCGGCGGCGCGGTGCCCGGTACCATCCTGGGCATTGGCTTTATATTGATATTCAACAAAGCTCAGCTCGCGCTGGCAGTGGGGATCTACGCGGTGTTGGCCATCTTCTTTGCCCTGGTGCTTGGCCGGGATGCCCGCGAGAGGCTGATCATACTTCTGCTTGGAACTACAGCCGGCATCCTGATGACCCGGCTCGAGACGATCGACATCTATTACTTGCTCGGCGGTCTTTACCTGCTCCTGGGACTGCTCCTGCTTCTCAGCCGCAAAAAGATTTTCGTTCCCCTCTTCTCTGCGCTGCTGGGCGTCTACGTGATGAGCACAAACTGGGCGGACGCAATCTCCAAGCCCATCGCAACCTTCAGCCGGGGTATCGAGCGCGGCTTCTGGAGCAACGCGATCTTCCAGTTTTCCGACCATATCAAGGTTATCTTCCAGCCCCCTCCCTCCCTGTTTGCCATCTTCCTGATCTTTGCGGGCATCCTTTTGGTCCAGGGGCTGGCGGGACGCCTGCCGCGCATCATCGGAGGGATTCTGGCTTTGAGCATCCCCTGCGCAATGTCGTTCATGGAAGCTCCGTTTGCGCTGGCTGGCGGCGCGTACATCATCATGGCCGCCTTCATCATCCGCAGTCTGCCCGCCTCGGTGCGGGCCGGCGTGGCGTCGCTGCAACAGATCGATCCCTCCATCGAAGAGGCTTCGAACATTCTCGGCGCGGATTCGCAGTACACGTTCCGTAAAGTGACATTGCCTCTCATCCTGCCGGCCCTGCTGGCCGGACTGATCTTCAGCTTCACCCGGCACATGACCAGCCTTTCGGCGATCATCTTTCTCGTCAGCGCAAAATGGCGGATCGTCACGGCCTCGATCCTCAGCGAGTGGGAGCAGGGCGGCGTCAGCATTGCAGCGGCCTACTCGACGCTGATCATCGTCTTCGTCATGATCGCGATTGCCGTGCTGAACATTGTCACCAGCCGCCTGCTGCGCGGCCGCGAGGGCGTGGACCTGAGTCAGGGACTGTAATCATCACAGAAACGAGGAGTTCTCGATGTACTTAACGCTGGAAAACATTACAAAGGTTTTTCCCTCGCGCGGCAATGTGGGTGAGGTCACGGCTGTCCACGACGTCAACCTGGAGATCCAAAAGGGAGAGCTGGTCACGCTGCTTGGTCCGTCCGGCTGCGGGAAGACCACGACGCTGCGGATGATCGCCGGTTTCGAATTTCCCACCACAGGCCGGATTGCCTTGGATGGACAGGAGATCAATTCATTACCGCCTCACAAACGAGACATGTCGATGGTCTTCCAAAGCTATGCCATCTTTCCACACCTGACCGTCTTTGAAAACATAGCGTATGGATTGAACGTGCAGAGATTGAGCAGGAAGATTATTTCGGAACGGGTCGGGCGGGTGCTGGATCTGGTCCATCTGGAAGGTTACGGGGACCGCGCCCCGGGTCAGCTGTCCGGCGGACAGCAGCAGCGCGTCGCCCTGGCGCGGGCACTGGTGATGGAGCCCAAGGTTCTCCTGATGGACGAGCCGCTCTCCAACCTGGATGCAAAATTACGCGAGGAGATGCGAACCGAGATCCGCAGGATCCAGAAGGAATTGAACATCACCAGTGTCTATGTGACTCACGATCAGATCGAGGCCATGACGCTTTCCGACCGGATCGTGGTGATGAACCAGGGCATCATCGAACAGATCGGGAACCCGATGGAGATCTATCGCTTTCCGAACAGCCGGTTCGTCGCCAACTTTATCGGGCGGGCCAACTTCATCGACGGCGTCGTACTGGCTCAAAAGGGTTCCGAGCTGACGGTCAGGACCCTGGGCGAAACGATCACCCTGTCGAATATCAAGCGCGAGTTCCGGGAGGGCGAAGCTGTCACCCTGATCGTGCGCCCTGAGATGATCCAGATCAAAAAGTCGGGCGGGTTGTACAAAGGGGTTGTGCAGCGGGCCGTTTATCTTGGCGATGTGATGGAATACGCGGTTGACAGCAACGGCGTTTCGATCCTCGGTATCGAAACCGATCCGCATGTCACCGAGCTCTTCCCGGAAGGCGAGAAAGTTACCCTGGGCTTTGCCGAGGACTGCATTCAGGTCCTACCGGCGGAAAAGAAATGACCCTCGGGAGGATCCGCCGCGAATTCACACGAATTTCCGCGAATGTTTTAGAAATTCGTGCAAATTCGCGAAATTCGCGGCAAGTCTTGGTTCAAAAAAGAAACTCACCTCGAAAACAATTCGAGGTGAGTTTTTATGTTCAGTCCGCCAACAGGCGTTGTTACTTCGGCTGGACCGCCAGCCGCTCCCCAAAGTATCTTTTCTGGAAGAAGAATGCCACGTTGACCAGCCCGATCATGACCGGCACCTCGATCAGCGGCCCGATGACCGCCGCGAAGGCCGCCCCGCTGTTGATGCCAAAGACGGCCACCGCCACTGCAATGGCCAACTCGAAGTTGTTGCTGGCTGCCGTGAAGGAGAGGGTTGTGGTCTTGCTGTAATCAGCGCCGACGGCCCGCCCCATGAAGAACGAGACCAGGAACATCACCACGAAGTAGATCAGCAGCGGGATGGCGATCCGTACGACGTCGAACGGCAGTTCCACGATCACGTCACCCTTGAGCGAGAACATGACCACAATCGTGAAGAGCAGGGCGATCAGCGTCAGTGGGCTGATCTTCGGGACGAAAACCTTGTGATACCAGTCCTTACCCTTGGCCCGCACGAGGAAGAAGCGCGTCAGGAAGCCGGCGATGAACGGGATGCCGAGATAGATGAAGACACTTTTGGCAATCTCGCCGATGGTGATGTCCACGATGTTGCCGGTCATGCCGAACCAGGTCGGCAGGACGGTGATGAACACATAGGCATAAACGCTGTAGAACAGGACCTGGAAGATGCTGTTGAAGGCCACCAGTCCCGCCGCGTATTCGTTATCACCTTTGGCCAGCTCGTTCCAGACGATGACCATGGCGATGCAGCGCGCCAGGCCGATCAGGATCAGCCCGGTCATGTATTCGGGGTAGCCGCGCAGGAAGATGATGGCCAGGACGAACATCAAAATGGGACCGATCACCCAGTTCTGAAGGAGCGACAGGCCGAGGATCTTCCAGTTTCGGAAGACATCCCCCAGCTCGTCGTAACGGACCTTGGCGAGCGGCGGGTACATCATCAGGATCAGGCCGATCGCGATCGGGATGTTGGTCGTGCCGACGGACACGGCTGTGTTGAAGTCAGCCACGCCCTTCGGGAAGAGAAAGCCAATACCCACGCCGACTGCCATGGCCAGGAAGATCCAGAGCGTCAGGTAGCGGTCGAGGGTGGAAAGTTTTTTCGTCGTGCGGGTTTCTTTGGTCACGGAAATCTCCTCACATTCATAATTACGAATGTATGATAGCAATACATTCGTAATTATGAATGTAATAAGTGTCATTAATTACTGTGATGAATATCCTGCTTGTGCTAATATTTGGGGAGGAAGCAGCAAACTACCCCGGAGGATGACAATGGCCAAATATGCAGCCGCAATCGACCAGGGCACGACCAGCACCCGTTTCATGGTCTTCGACCACAAAGGCCGGGTGGTGGGCATCGACCAGAGAGAACACGAACAGATCTACCCGAAGCCCGGCTGGGTGGAGCACGACCCGCTGGAAATCTGGCAGCGCACACAGCAGGTGATCAAAGGTGGGCTGCGCAAGAGCGGCGTTTCGGTAAAGGACCTCGCCGCAATCGGCATCACCAACCAGCGCGAAACGGCCGTCGTCTGGGACAAGGCCACCGGCAAGCCCGTCTACAATGCCATCGTCTGGCAGGATACCCGCACCGATGCCATCTGCAATGACCTGGCCCGCGACGGCGGACAGGATCGCTTCCGTGCGAAGGTTGGGCTGCCGCTGGCCACCTACTTCTCCGGCCCCAAGATCAAGTGGATCCTCGACAACGTCAAGGGCGTACGCGCCAAAGCCGAAAAGGGCGACGTGCTCTTCGGCAACATCGATACCTGGCTCATCTGGAATCTGACGGGGGGACCGAATGGCGGCGTACACGTCACGGATGTGTCCAACGCTTCCCGCACCATGCTGATGAACCTGGGCACACTCGATTGGGACGCGGACATGCTCAACGTGATCGGGATCCCGCGCGCCATGCTTCCGGCCATCAGACCTTCCTCCGCGATGTATGGGCAGGCTGCCGGCGCGCTCGCAGGGATACCGATCGCCGGCGACCTGGGCGACCAGCAGGCCGCGCTCTTCGGCCAGACCTGCTTCAGCGCAGGCGAGGCGAAGAACACCTACGGCACCGGCTGTTTCATGCTGCTCAATACCGGGACCCAGCCCGTGCAATCCATGAATGGACTGTTGACCACGCTCGGGTACAAGATCGGCGACGAGCCGGCCGTGTACTGCCTGGAAGGCTCCATCGCCATCACCGGTGCGCTCGTGCAGTGGCTGCGGGATAATCTCGGGCTGATCAGGAAATCGGCAGATATTGAAAAGCTGGCCCGGACCGTTAAAGATAGCGGCGGCATCTACTTTGTCCCGGCCTTCTCCGGCCTCTTCGCGCCCTACTGGAAGAGCGACGCGCGCGGCGTCATCGTCGGCATGACCCGCTACATCAACAAAGGTCACATCGCTCGCGCGGCCCTCGAAGCGACGGCCTTCCAGACGCGCGAAGTGCTGGACGCCATGAACAAGGACTCAGGCGTCGACCTGACCGCCCTCAAAGTCGACGGCGGCATGGTCTACAACGAGCTGCTCATGCAGTTCCAGTCCGACCTGCTCGG
>JBAVVF010000014.1:0-3661 GCA_049697155.1 Anaerolineales bacterium | reverse complement strand
GCATTGCCAAGGGCACGAACCGCCTGCACGAGATTATTGACTCGATGTTCGACATCGCCCAGATCGACACCCGCACCCTGCAGCTGCACCTCGTCCCGGTCGATACTGCCAGACTGGTCCAGGAAGTGAGCGATGATCTGGAAAAATCACTCCAGGAACGCAAGCAGACATTGACCATCAACATGCCCTCCCTCCCGATGGCCAAGGCGGATCCAAACCTGCTCAAAAAGCTCTTCCAGCATTTATTGACCAACGCCATTAAGTTTACGCCCAACAATGGCAAGATCACGGTCGCGGGAAGGGTTGTGCCGACCCGCAGCACGGAGCTGCCGCACGGCGGAGTCGAGATTGTGGTCAGCGATACCGGTGTGGGCGTGGATCCGGCCTCGCAGGATATTATTTTCAGCAAGTTCTATCAGCCGGGCGAGCTGTCCAAACATTCCACCAGCAAGACGCGCTTCAAAGGCAGCGGCGCAGGACTGGGCCTGGCTCTCTCCAAGGGTATTGTCGAGGCACACGGCGGGCGGATCTGGGTGGAAAGCAAGGGGTACGATGAGGTCAATTTCCCCGGCAGCAAATTCCATGTGGTTCTGCCGTTGAGCAGCTCGAATAAACCGGAAGAAACAAAGATGGGAACAGAAGTCAAGGCCGAGCTGGCATGAGTGGAACAGACCGTTAAATAAAAGGGTGCCCAGGTATTCATGACCTGGGTACCTTTTTTTATCTATCCTTCAATTAGCGTTATCCGATGACCTTCCGATACACCCGGTGATTCTTGTACTCGACCCCGTTTAAATTCTTCAGGTCCGCGCGCATCTGGCGGGTGGTTTCGGCCACCTGGGTCATCTCCACGTGTGTGAAGCGGTTCAACCCAAAGACAGTCTGGCCCATTTCATAGTACAGCAGGGCATTGCCGCCTTTACCCTGGAACTGCGGCAGAATACCCATTCCATTCCCGGACACCGTTTTGGTCCGCTTCATCTCGAGCAAAAGATCGATCAGCCCGAAGGGGAAGAGGCGTCCTTTGGCGCGTTGGAGTGCGGCCGAGACGTCCGGAAAGACAAACAGGAACCCGACGATATCATCCTTGTGCATGATCAGCTTGATCAGGCGCGGATTGGCAATCATAAAGACATTGTCCACCGCGTATTGCACATCCCCTTCCGTGAACGGATAATATTCCCAGTTTTCGACGAATGCCTTGTTATAAGCATAGCCGATCCGCGGAGCCCAGCGGACCAGCTCACGCTTGCTCGTAAACTTCTTCACCCACAGGTCACCGCGCTCCAGGACATGTTTGGCTATGCGCCCTACGCGTTCGGGGATTCGAAACGCATCGGCCGGCAAATAGCACGAAACGAAATCCACTTCCTTTTCAAAACCGAGAGCTTCAATGAGTTTGGGGTAGTAGGCGTAGTTATAGTTCATCATCGTCATCATCTGGCGATGCTCAAAGCCTTCGACCAGAATCCCATAGCCATCGAACGGAGAAAGCCCCTTCGGACCGATGATCGTATCCAGGCCGCGTTGGGTTGCCCACTCACAGACCGTCTCGAACAGTGCCCCCGCCACACCCTGGTCATCGATCGTTTCCAGGGCGTAGAAATGAGCCTTCCTTGTCTTATGGTAGTCATTGAAACGCTGGTTGTTCGCGGCGCAAATGCGGCCCACCACCTCCCCGTCGCGCACGGCCAGGAAAAAGTCGGCTTCCGAGTGCTCGAAGAAAGGGTGCTTCTTCCGGTTGAGCGGCAGGTACGCGTCGATGTACAGGGGCGGGACCCACTCTGGACAGTCCTTGTAAAGCCGGTAAGGCAGTTCCACGAAGCGTTTGACCTGCGATTTGTCGTCGGTGTCGATTTTTTCGATGGTGAGCATAAGGTCTCCTGGAAAAGCGGCTGTGTGCGTCGTTTATAACACCGATGGCTTGCAGGAGGTTCATGCTATACTATTGAAAATCCAAACTATAAGGAACCTGTAATGTCGTCAAAAAAGCTGCATCAGGAATACCTTCGCAAGTATGCCGAAGCCATCGTAAAGGTCGGTCTTAACCTGCGGGCGGGCCAGCGGCTCATCATCACGAACGCCGTGGCACGCGGCGTCCCACCCGCCACGCGCCCGCTCGTCCATGAAGTCGCCAAAGCGGCGTATGCGGCCGGCGCCCGCTTCGTCGACGTGATCTGGGGCGACGAAGAGATGCTCCGCATCCGCCTGCAGCATGCTTCAGCCGATTCGTTCGTCGAATATCCAAAATGGCACGTTACCGGCATCCTGGATATGATCAGGAACGGCGACGCGCTGCTTTCTGTCTACGGCAACGACCCCGATGTGTATGCAGGACTCGACCCGGAGCGGGTCGGCGCCATGCAAAAATCCCATCTGGAGAATTATCAGGAGATCGGGCTGAACATCACCCGCAACGCGATCAACTGGTGTGTGGTGGCCGCGGCCGCTCCCGCCTGGGCTGCCAAGATCTTCCCGGACCTGAAGCCGAAGGAGGCCGAGGAAAAGTTGTGGCAGGCCATCTTCGAAACCACGCGGGTCGTCGAGCCCGACCCCGTCGCGGCCTGGGGCGAGCATATCAAGAACCTGCGGAAACGCGCCGACTACATGCAGGCCAGGAAATATTCGTCGCTGCATTACAAGTCAAAGGACACCGATTTCACCCTCGGCCTGCCGCCCGGTCACAAATGGATCAGCGCGCAGTCCCTGGCGGAGAACGGGGTCCTGTTCACTGCCAATATGCCGACCGAGGAGATCTTCACCCTGCCCGACCGCCAGCGGGCGGACGGCACCGTCCACTCGACATTTCCGCTCAGCTATGGCGGCAGCCTGATCGAGGATTTCCAGGTTACCTTCAAGGATGGCAAAGTCGTCAAGGTCAGCGCCAAAAAGAATGAAGCCATGCTGCAAAAACTGGTCGATACCGACGAAGGCTCTCATCACCTTGGGGAGGTGGCCCTGGTGCCTGCCAGTTCGCCCATCGCCACGCGCGGGCACCTCTTCTACAACACACTTTTTGACGAGAATGCCTCCTGTCATATTGCCATCGGGCGTGCCTATCGCTTCACACTCACAGGCGGCGAAGAATTGTCCGATGAGGAATTCAGTGCTGCAGGCGGGAATACCAGCCTGACCCACGTGGACTTCATGATCGGCTCCCCGCAAATGGACATCGACGGACTCAGGGAAGACGGCACACGTGAGCCCGTCATGCGTTCCGGGGAATGGGCATTTGACGTGTAGATAACTTCGCAAACCACAGAAAACGGCTATACAGCAAAAAAGAGCTTTCCCGTAAGGCTCTTTTTTGATTGAACTCGAATCGACAGGAAGGTATAATCCCGGCATGCCTGACCACCAACCCGTTCCTGTTGAATTTGACGAGCTCCTTGCCTCGGAATTCGATTACATCGCGCAGACTGCAATTCAGGCCCACGAAGACCGGGCCCGTGTATCGTCGTTTTACCTGATCGCAGTGGGATCCCTGCTGGCGGCGATGTTCGGCACACAGCTCTTTGATCCGGAATTCTTCACGCAAACCGTTGACCTGATGTTCGGCGGGCTTTTCGTCCTGCTGACGCTACTCGGAACATCCACAGTCGTGCAACTCGGACGCTTACGGGCCGCCTGGTACGAATCCATGCTGGCGATGAACCAGCTC
>JBAVVF010000013.1:0-5037 GCA_049697155.1 Anaerolineales bacterium | reverse complement strand
GGTTCGGCGACCCAATCACTGGGCACGGTGATGAACTTTGCCCGCCGCGCTGCGTCGATGATGCGCTGGTTGGCGACATTGTGTGAGCGGCTGAATTCGTGATGGGTAAGGTCGCTCCAGTAGAGTCCATGACAGTGCAGGGCGTCTACCCTGTTTCCCAGGGCAGTCCCGGCGTGGAAGGCCACCACATCTGCGCCTTGAAGATCCTGGGTGAATTCTACCCCGAGAGGCGGCAGGTGTTTGCCCATCGCGTGCAGTACGCGCCCAATGCCATTATCGGTTGGTGCAGTGAATGGAGAAGGCTCAAGGTAGAGTTTCATTTCTTGCGCCTACCCGACTTGACTGGAATATCTTTGTGCTCAAGAAGTTTCAGGATGGCATCGGTATCAACTTGCAATCCATCCCCAATGAGCTTGATCAATGTTTCGTTCTCAACCTTCCCAGACACAGCCATATCAACGGCCATGCGCTGAATACTGCCATCTTCCAACTTTTGGAAAGCAATCAGCGTATCCACCGCCAGCACCTTGCGCCAGGAACGCTTGTCCATGTTGGCATCCACGACCTTCGTCACATCACCCCAATTGACTGACCCATAATCGTGATATAGGACATATCCGCCCGGCTTGACGTATTTCACCCAGCCGTCGATGTCACCCTGTAGGGCTGTTTCGGCATGATCACCGTCGATAAACAGCAGATCAATCGGCAAATCTCCTGAGATTTCAGGCCATTCTGTGTGAATAACCTGTGAATTTCCCAGGATTTGATGTGGCAATTTCATCTGCGCCCGGCTGAAGGCATGGTACTCGTTTTCCATGCCGCCGAAAGGCCCGCCCGTGGAGATATCCACTGAGAACATACGCGCCTCAGGGTGGATTTCGCGCATCCCCAGGCTGCCCGTTCCGGTGCCTACGCCGATGCAAACCAGGACCGCATCCTCCGGCAGGGATTGAGTAATCGCCTGGATCAGGAACAATTCAGCCGGATAGAGGAAGCCGAAGGCGTTGGCCAGTTCGAGCGCATGACCGTAGATGTGGTAATGGGTGTTACTCATGGATGGCCTCCGGTTCGAGGCAGCCCGCGGCCTCAAGTTCCTGCCAATCCGCAACCGATAGGCTACGCGCCGGGTACATCCAGCGACCATCCATATCCAGTTGGCCCTTGTTCATTACGATCATATAATTCATCGGCCAATTGTATGAACCGAATACCTTATATCCCAGAAAGTTTGTATTGAGTCTTCCAGATCCATTGATCTCAGCCTGCCAGGGCGTTTCTCCAGGGAACATGACCTCAAGCAGCTTTTCACGGCGATAGATGGATGCCTGGAAACTGATTGAATAGGCCCCTTTGCAGGAGCAAAGATCAATGCTCGATTCAAATCCTTGATGTGTACCGACATACATAGCGCCCTTGCTAAACATGCGATCAGAGGCTACATCGAAACGGACGATGTTGGGGTGCATGATCATTGTTTCGAGTGCAATATCAATTTCTTCCCAATGGACTCTCCGCATCATCCAGTAATCCTCCAGCAAAAATAGGATGTATTCGTCATCGATGGACTGCAAGAACTTGATGATCCCATCGCTCCACTTCTCCACCGGGTAATCCTCAAAGCGCCCGATGGAATGAAACTTCACGCCTTGCGGCAGGCAGGTAGGGGGAGTGAAGCCCGCCACTTCTACCTCCCGGCCTCCGCCGTATTTCTGCCACTGGTGGAAGAAGCCTTTCAGCAGCCATGAGTGGTTATCGCTGGTAAAAACTACGGTACGCATTTCTGTTTCCCTTCTACAGGCCCGGTTTAGGGCTGGGGGGCTCCGCAGAGCCGCCGGGATTCGACCTTTTTGGTTGCGGGAGCGACCCACTTCCTAGCTTTGCCTGGTCCCAGCCCTTTGGTTCAACTCAATTTCCAGGGCCGCGTCACGGTTTCCCTGGTCTTACAGGTACATTACTAACCGCGTGGTACGGGTTCGTAATAGGACGGGCCGTAGAAGTCACGTTCCTTCTGCCCGCCGTCCACGTAGTAGGAGGCGCTGGTGTTCCAGTCGCGCTCGTGGGCAACCGGCGTGTAGCGCACGTTGGTGAGACGTGCGGCCAGGTACGGCGTCGCCAGCATGACGCGCGGCTTGGTCAGCGCGCTCATCTCCACGCACCAGTTTGAAGGCGGTTTGCGATGCCACAGGAAGCGCCCGCCGTCCGCGGCGAAGTAGGAGCCATCCGGCGCCATCTGGCCAATCTCCATCGCGGAGTTGGCACCAGTGAAGTCGAAGTACTCCCAATAGGTCACGGGAACGCCGCCGGTAATGGTGATCGGGATGAAGTAGATCGAGCTGTTGAAGCTCTCGCCGGCGTTGATCGTTTCGGTGATGCCGTCATCGATCACAACCTGGACGCGCTCGCCGTCGATCAATAGATACTGCCCGGTCATATTGGCGAAATCGCCGCGCATCTGGTCGCGCATATTGCTCATCGCGGCGCTGTCCAGGGAAGGAACCACGTTGATGTCGGCGCTGTCGGTCACGGAGCAGCGGTAGGAATGGTACGCGCACGGCCAGATTTCGGTCAGCTCATAGAACAGCGACCAGCGCATGGCAATGACCCAGCGCACCGGGTTGGAGCCAGTCCGCGAGCCGATGAACTTCAGGTTGCGCATGACGTTGGTGATCTGGCGAACGTAAGTCCCGCCGTTGGTGGAGACTTCCAGGTTGGCCATGCTGCGGATGATGCTGTCTGCGCCGGGGCAAACCACGCCGGTTTCCGCGTCGACGTGCCCGGTATTGATCTGTAAATCCAGCCCGATGAATTCCTTATAGCCACCGCCCGCCGTGTTGTTGGCGGGCGAGGCTGCCCAGAGTTGCGAGGCGTAGAGCAGGCCAAAGGACACTGCGAACTCGAACATGGCTTTGTTGAATTCGTTGTTGAGCGGATCGCCGCCGCCAACCTGCCCGGGCATCATGCCTTTCATCGGCATACCGAACGCCTGATTGAGCAGACTCAGATCAGTGAACTCCGCGCGGTTGCGCCGCTCACCGATGCGGTCCACCTGGTAAACTTTCGTATCCAGGCAGTAGCGCCCAAAGGGGAGCGAGTGCGTGCAGAGCTTCATATTGCCGGCCGTCTTGCACTCGTCGCAGACGTTGGTCGGGTTGGAGCCGGTCGCGGCAGTGACGCCGGTCATAATTCCCCACAGCGGGTTGGTATCGATCGAGGACACCGCCGGGAGCATCCCACCCAGGCCCATGTAGGGCAGGATGAGGGACGAAAAGACGGGCTTGCTGAGCCCGAGCGATGAGAAAGCGCCGCCCGGACCATGCCCATAAATTGCGGTTGGTGTGGACCCTGCCTCTTTTTTGGTCAGCAGAGCCTGGACCAACTGTTCCAGATCAGCCTGGTCTAACATTGTTACTTACCTCCTCTTGCGAGTTTTAGAAATTCCGGGTCCATTTGTGGTCCGGTTGGCGCGGTCTGAATGACGTTCTCCGTCCGTTCAGTAGCACGCTGTTTTTGCAACTGTTTGATCCCCACCGGGCGGGCATCGGTGAGTTCATCCAGGGCTTGCTTGGTTTCCTTGAGGGTCGCCTCCGTAGTTGCGAGGCGATCCGTCACGGCTTTCAGGCTGACCAGGGCATCGGTTAAGAGCTGGTCCTGTTGCGCCTGTTTGGTTGCCGCTGCCGGATCTGGCTGCGGCATGGATTGTTTGACGGCCTCGGCGACGAACGCGGCCAATTGCGCGTGCGTCATATCTCCGATTTCGTCCACGGTCTCAGGGGCGGGCGGTTCTGCATCGGGAGGATCCACCACGGGCGTATCTTCCTTGATCGAGAACATTTCGCCTACCTCTTTTGAATCCAGACCTACCAGATCGGCGGTCTTTTCCATGACTTCGGCATCTTCCAAAATCTGTTTAGCTACTTCGGGTTTATTCTTGAAGATGGCAACCCACGCAGCTAATTTTTCTTTCGCATTCATAGCTGGTTCTCCTTTCGATACATAAAGTTTGGTTAGCAGGTTGGATGCCATTCCTGCTGGTAATAACGAACGCTCCAATCGATGGATGTTCTGGTATTCCTTACTTTTTCCGGGTTCGTCCCGTGGATGGGAAAACATTATCGATGCTTCGAGAAGATCCTGGATATCCGAAACTCCCTCACCGATTACGTTATCCTTGAAAGTACCCGATTCGATCAGGAGCTTACCGTAAAGCATGTTGAAATCGCAATCTCCAATATCCAAACCAGGTCCGGCTTTCCAGGTCTGCCAACTGTCTTGCCCATCCGGGAATTCAAATCCTCCCATGTGCCACCAGCGCAGCGGCCCATAATTGCCGGTTGCATCGCAGCGCTCCACGTCCTCGGCCAGGGCCTTGCCAGTGACAATCTCACCGTCCCGGTCCCGGAATGTTGAAGATGAAATCAAAACCCAGCGATAGGTGCCGTCTGCCTGCTTGAAGGTCATAAAACCCTTCTCGCCGGGTACGGTCATCTTCTCCTGGTCATAGATCTTGCGCAGTTTAGCGATGGCGTCCGCTTTGGATGGCCCCTCGTACTTGTTGCCACGATACCCTTGATGAAGTGCGGCCCATGCCCCACCCATGAGGCGGTGATCTGGCTTGCCGGCCGCATCCATCACGGGCAGGCTCCAGGTGGTGACCTTTTGCGGGTCTTCGACCACGAGGTAGGCGGAGGCGGGCAGACCGTCTTTGAGCAGCGCCGCCTTGTGGGTGAACTTGCGCAACGCCTTACCTACTGGGGTATAGGTTTCCTCCACCTCAACCGGATCGCCAAAGGTGACATCCCCCGTCGCGTCATCGATGGAATAATCCATCTGGAAATACTTCTCGCCCATCTCATAGATCAGGTAGGTGTCAAAGATTTCCTTGACCCAACAACCCTGAGCTTCGGGCATATCCATCATAGGCATGGGTCTGGTTGGCATGATCTTCTCCATCGCCGCATCCCGTACCATGCCCATGCGCTCATCCAGGCTCAATTCCTTTTTCTGCGGCTCTTTGGCGTACAGCGCCTTCATCTG
>JBAVVF010000012.1:0-2836 GCA_049697155.1 Anaerolineales bacterium | reverse complement strand
AGACCAGCCCCACCACGTGAGCCAGTCTGCGAGACTGTGCGCCGCGAAAACCACCATGCCGAAGAGGAACAACAAGGGGACCAGCAGGGTTATTTTCATGCCGGTCCGCACCAGATTCAACCTCAGGCGCGGGTCGTCCGGCGTGCCGCTGGCTGCACCGGAGATGAAGGTAACCTGGTCCGGAAGGAGCCCAGCCATGGATTGAAGCTGTGATTGAATAAAGGGCGCCATCAATCCAACCGCTTCCTGGGGCGGGTTGCAGAGCGCGACCTGCCCGGAGAACAGTCCGAGCGCCATCTGGGTGAGCTGTTCGGTTGTGCAGGCGGGCTGGCGGCTGAGGACCTGAAGCACGACGTTCATGCCGCCCTGGCCGGCCAGGTGTGTTTTGACCGGCACGAGGGAAAGGACCGCCGAGTCGGTTTTGCCATTCAAATAATCGAAGGTTCCATCCAGGGCACTGTCGGCCAGGGCCTGAAGCTCTTCGGGCGGCAGGAGCAGGGCGATGCTGTTCTGCCAGTCTTCGAGCGTCAATGCGCTCAAAAAAGGCATGGCGTTGATGTTCTCTGTCATGGTCGTGGTTAAGGCTGCCGCCAGGATGGCCGGCATGCGTTGATACAAGCCCTGGTTCGCAAAGGCCTGTTTATAGGTGGCAGATGAAAAGGCTTTTTGTTCGATGTTGAAAAAAAGCAAGCCCAGCACCGCGCTGACGACAAACAGAACGGCACAGACTGCCGCGAGAGTTTTTCTGATTGTTTGCACGTTTAAAGCTCACTCACGAGATCGATGTAGTCTTCCGTGACCCTTTCGCCGGCGGAGGCGCCCAGTATCGACAGCAATTCGCTGGTCAGCTGGGCCTTGAGTTCGGCGTCCCGGCGGCTCCAGGTGCGGCTCTTGATCTCGAGGTAATAACCGAGCTGGGGCTCTTTCATCTGATCGAGGTTCACAAAGAACTCGGTATCCTTGTATTGGATCAGCCAGCGCAAACGATCCTTCTCGATCACGATTTCGGATTTCGGTCTGAAATACTCACGGTAGAAACGCAGTGACTGGGAAGCCGGCGCCAGGTAACGGCTGCGCGATAGCAGGACCTGATCTTCGAATTTGCCCTCGCGCTTGCGGCCGAGCAGGGTCAGCCGGGTGCGGACGTTGGTCACGTTGCCCTTGGCATCGTCGATAAAGTCGTCTTCCCGGTAGCGCAGACGTCCCTGGGCGGGGTCATCGAAGAAGAAGTAGACATCATGCTCGCGGTAATGCCGTTCGCGGATCAGATCGATCTCGGGATGCTGCAGGGCCCGGATGATTGGGTCCCTTTCCGCGATCTTCACCTTGACCTGCACCTCGAACGACTCCTGCTCGAGCGAGCCGCCCAGGGCGATCAGCTTCGACAGGACGGACTGCTCGCGTTCGATCAGGAAGGCATCGATCTTCTTTGCGATCTGCGCGGCTTCGGCCAGCAGCTCATCCTCCTTCAGGGTCAACAGCTGGTGGTCGCGCATCAGCCAGCGGCCGTTGACCATGACGTCGCTCACGTCCGTCGATTTGCCGGCATACACAATCTGCGCATAGGCGTTATCAGCGGCACGCTTGAAGGACGGTGAATTATGCAGCGGCGAAACGTCGACCAGGATCAGGTCTGCACGTTTGCCGACTTCGAGGGAGCCGGTCAGATGACCGATGTGAAGCGCCTGCGCGCCGATCCGGGTGGCCATCGCCAGCGCCCAGGGCGCGGGCAGGGAGGTCGGATCGTTGGTCACGGCCTTGGCAACGAAGGCTGCCAGACGCACTTCCTCGAACATGTCGAGGTCGTTGTTCGAAGCCGGGCCATCCGTGCCGATGCCTACGTTCAGTCCGGTTTCGAGCATCTTCACGACCGGCGCAAAGCCGGAGGCGAGTTTGAGGTTCGACGAGGGATTATGGGCAACGCCTGCTCCCGCGTGCAGGAGTGTGCGCATCTCACCCGTATCCACGTGGACGCAGTGCGCGGCGATGACCTTTGCCTCGAATATGCCCTGCTTTTTCACATACGGGATGACGGGCATCCCATGTTCGTTGCGCATGTTTTCCACTTCGAAGGCTGTCTCCGCAAGGTGGGTATGGAGAGGCACATCGAACTCTTTGGCAAGATCGGCAGTGGCGCGCAGGATCTCAGCCGTGCAGGTATACGGTGCATGCGGCGAAACAGCCGGGACGATCAGCGGATGGTCCTTCCAGCGCGCGATAAAGTCGCGCGCCATCTGCAGGGAATCGTCGTAGGAGGCGGCATCCGGAGCCGGGAACTTCATCACGGTCTGCCCGCAGACCGCCCGCATGCCGGCATCCGCCGCGGCTTTGGCCACATCCTCTTCGAAATAATACATGTCGTTGAAGGTGGTCACCCCGCTGCGGATCTGCTCGGCGCAGGCCAGCAGCGTTCCCAGGCGGACGAATTCCGGGGAGACGAATTCGCGCTCGACCGGCATCATGTAACCCATCAGCCACACATCCAGGCGCAGATCGTCCGCCAGACCGCGCAGGAGGGTCATCGGGACGTGGGTGTGGGCATTGATGAGACCCGGCATGAGGATTCGGCCCCGGCAATCGATCGTCTCTTGCGCTGAAAATTCCTTTTTGAGATCCTCTTCGTTTCCCACTGCCAGGATCTTGTCCTCCTGCACCGCGACCGCGCCCGGAAAATATTGTGTGAAGTCCTTATCCATGGTGAGGACGAGGGCGTTGGTGAAGAGTGTGTTTACTTCTTGCGTCATTCGTTCTCCTTTGATATTCAAGTCGGGGCGACCCGTCAGGAGTGAATCATTACGGGCTTATTGCAAAAACCGACTTGGTAACCATCATGGGT
>JBAVVF010000011.1:0-3913 GCA_049697155.1 Anaerolineales bacterium | reverse complement strand
TGGCCCCGGATCATCCGCTCCTGAACAGCTCCATCATTGCCGGGTATGACTTCGTTGGCATGACTAACAACATCTATGATTATGGCAACGGCCTTGACGACGACGGCAATGGCAGTGTGGATGAATTCGTCGGGCATGGCACGCATGTCTCCTGCATCATCGTGACCGAAGCGCCGGGCGTGCAGATCATGCCTATTCGTGTGCTCAATTCGGATGGCGTTGGCACCTACTGGGAGGTCGCGGCCGGGATCCGGTACGCGGTGGATCACGGCGCGAAGATCATCAACATGAGCATGAGTGCCCCGCGCCTGACGCCCTCTCTGTCGGAGGCGCTGGATTACGCGGCCTCCCACGGCGTGATCGTCGTCGCGGCGGCCGGAACAGGGCCCGGTCCCAACTATCCGGCCGGGTATTCCAATCCGCTGGGAGTGATTGGTGTCGGCGCGAGCGACCCGAGCGACGGCATTCCCTGGTTCTCGGGCGGACAACTCTCCGATACCGATGTGTACGCCCCCGGTGTGGATATTTACAGCGCTTATCCCTACAACGGTTATGGCCTGGGCAGCGGTACCTCCATGTCGGCGCCAATTGTCGCCGGCGAGGCCGCCCTGCTGATGTCACGTTATCCGGATTGGACTTCGACACAGATCATCCAGCGCATCCTGAGCCGGACCAATCCTGTGTCAGGCGGTTCTGCAGGACGCGTCAATCTGAGCAGCGCCCTGAACACCGGGCTGGAGGCGCGCTACCTGGCCGGCGATTTTGGATCGCCGAACGATAACAGCCTCAAGCCGCACATTCGTCTCGTCAACAACACGCCCGAGGATATCCCGCTCGGTGAACTGAAGCTTCGCTACTGGTACACTATCGATTCCGACAAGTCCCAAAGCTTCAACTGTGACCATTCGACTCATGTCGCAGGTTGTGGAGGGCTCACGGGCAGCTTTACCTGTCTGCCAGCCGGACATGTCAACCGGAATTCCCTCTCGGATACTTATCTGGAAGTGGGCTTCTCAGGTGGCTCAGGAACCTTCACTGCCGGCAGCCAGTTCGAGATGTACTTGCGCGTGAACAAAGCCGATTGGTCGAATTATGCGGAGAGCAACGATTATTCGTACGATGGGACAAGGACGGTCTTTACACGCTGGGATCACATTACGATCTACCGCAACGGGAATCTGATCTGGGGCCTCGAGCCCGCGGGAGGTCAGAGCAGCACGGCGACAGTCCAGCCGGCTTCCGCGACCCCCACGCGGACTTCCACCCAGGCCGCGGCCTCGCCGACGCGCACCAACACAGCTCTGCCTGCGGCCACGGCGACCCGGACCCCCACCCAGGTTGCTGCCACCAAAACCGCCACCCCCGCTGCGCCAACCGCCACCCGCACACCGACAGCTTCGGGCAGCACGACGATCAAGCTTCAGTACAAGGCAGGTAATACCGCGGCGAGCAGTCAAGCCATCTCCCCATATTTGATCCTTTTCAACACCGGTAGCGCTAACATTCCGCTCAGCGAGCTCAGGATCCGCTACTGGTTCACCGTCGACGGCAGCCAGCCGCAGAGCTATTGGTGTGATTACGCTGCCCTGAACTGTGCGAATGTTACTGCCCAATTTGTGGCGCTGCCAGCGGCCCGGACCGGCGCAGACTATTACCTCGAAATTGGTTTCACGACCGGCGCGGGAAGCCTGGCGCCGGGGGCCAGTACCGGGCAAATCCAGAACCGCTTCTCCAAGAATGACTGGAGTCCCTACATTCAGACCGGCGACTATTCGTTCGACCCCTCGAAGCTTCAGTTTGTCGATTGGAATCGGGTCACGGTGTATCGCAATGGGGTCCTGGTATGGGGGATCGAGCCATAGTTGAGTAAATACCCAACGTAGCAGTCGAACCGCCCGGTCGAAGCCGGGCGGTTTGCGTTTTTGTAAAGTCTTGCTAATCTGTTTGCGCCGATCCTGCGGTTGCCATCTGTATTTATTTCCAATCGATGTTCTCTAATGGTATAGGTGCCATATCGTTGTCCCCCTGGACGGCGCCGTATACGCATTCCCAAATTGAATCCATCCTGTCAGGTCCTGGCTGCCGTCACCAGACATCAATCAGGATCTCGGTATTGAACCAAGGAAGGTGCCGTATGAAAGTCTTTGGGAAAGTTGTCTCGTTTTCGATCACGATCCTGCTGCTCGCGAGCCTCCTGCTGCCGGCCCAGTCTGCCCAGGCGGCGACCGGATTCCGCATTAGCGGCAGAAAGCTCCTGGATGCCAACGGCAATAACTTCATCATGCGAGGCATCAGCCATCCGCATGTCTGGTACACGAGTCAGACCAGCTCCTTCGCCAATATTAAAGCCGCGGGCGCCAACACCGTCCGTGTGGTCCTGAGCGGAGGTCGCTGGGGGCCGAGCAATGCTGCGGACGTTGCCAACGTGATTCAATTGTGCAAGACCAATAAATTGATCTGTGTCCTCGAAAATCATGACACGACCGGCTATGGCGAGGATGGCGCAGCGACATCTCTGGCGCAGTCGGTGGCTTACTGGCAAAGTATTCAATCCGTCCTGACCGGACAGGAAGCGTATGTAATCATCAATATCGGCAACGAGCCCTATGGCAATAACAATGCCGGTGCCTGGGTCGAAGCCACCCGCAATGCTATCATCGCCATGCGGAATGCCGGCTTTGACCATACCCTGATGGTCGACGCGCCCAACTGGGGACAGGACTGGCAGTTCGTCATGCGCGACAACGCTGCCGGCATTTTCAACAGCGACGTGGACCGGAACACGATCTTCAGCATTCACATGTACGGCGTGTTCGACACGGCCGCGGAGGTGCAAAACTATGTGGCAGCCTTCGTGACTGCCGGATTGCCGCTGGTCATCGGCGAATTTGGTCACAATCATTCGGACGGGAACCCGGATGAGGATGCAGTCATGGCAACAGCCCAGGCTAACGGGATCGGCTACATCGGCTGGTCGTGGAGCGGGAACGGCGGCGGGGTGGAATACCTCGACATGGTGACGAGCTTTAATCCCAGTCAGCGCACCGCCTGGGGAACGCGCATCATCACCGGCGCGAACGGCCTGCAGCAGACCTCTGTGGAAGCCTCCGTTTATAACGGCGGCACTCCAACCTATACACCGACCGGTCCGACTCCAACCTTCACGCGAACATTCACGCCGACACGCACTCCTACCATCACGCCGACCCCGAGCGGCGCGCTGCGAGTGCAGCTCAGCGGCTCCGGAACGGATAATAACCAGCAAACGCAATTCCGCCTCCGCGTGCAGAACAGCGGCGTGGACGCTGTCTCGAACATCTCTGTCCGGGTTTACTTCACAACTGATGGTTCCAACGCCGCCTCGAACTATATGCTGGAGAAGTACTACGATCAATCGGGTGCCGCGGCCGTCTCCGGGCCGACGCAAGCCTCGGGCAGCACTTACTATTTCACGCTCAGCTATGGGACCGTATCTCTCCAGGCCGGAGGAGCCTGGGAGTATCACACTTCCCTGCATTTGAAGGATTGGGGCAGCACCTACAGCGCGACCAATGACTGGTGGCATGCAGGTACGCTTCCAGCGAGTTACACAGATTCGCTGCGCCTGCCGGCGTATTTGAACGGATCACTGGCCTGGGGCGAGGAGCCGGTCGCCGGGCCGACGAATACGCCCACCCGAACGCCGACGCGTACGAACACTCCCACCAGCACACCGACCGGTGTGACCAGCACCACGACGCGAACCTTCACGCCCACCCGCACTCCGACCGGTGTAACGATCACTCCCAGCTTCACTCCAACCCGAACACCCACCACTGGACCGACGACGCTGCGCCTGCAATACCGCGCCGCCGACACGACTCCCGGCGACAACCAGATCAAGCCGCACTTCCGGATCGTCAACGGCGGTACG
>JBAVVF010000010.1:0-12545 GCA_049697155.1 Anaerolineales bacterium | reverse complement strand
GTCGCCGGGCGAGGAGCCGCGTGAAGTGATCCTCGTCCGCTACGCCATCCGGGGCGGCATCCCGATCGAGGCCCGTCTGGTCCCGACCAGCGACGGTTCAAAGATCGGCTACATCTTCATCCCCTCGTTTTTCGATGAGACCCTCCCGGAGCAAATCGAAAATGCCCTGGACGAATTCGGTCCGCTGGACGGCCTGCTCCTGGACGTCCGCATGAACGGCGGCGGAAGCACCAGCGTTGCCTATCCCATCCTGGAATACTTTGTCGATGGCCGGCTGGGTCGCTTCGTCAGCCGTGATTCTTCACGGGCCCTGGAAATCGAAGCCAACGAGATCCAGAATTCGCAAAGCGTTCCGCTGGTCGTCATGGTCAGCGAGGACACGGTCAGTTTTGGGGAGCTCTTTGCCGGCGTCCTGCGGGATACCGGGCGGGCCCAGATTGTGGGCGAGACCAGCCTTGGCAACGTGGAAGTCCTGCACGGCTACGATTTCCAGGATGGATCGCAAATGTGGATCGCGGCCGAGACGTTCGATTCGGAGTTCTCGGATACCAACTGGGAAGAGACCGGCATCGTCCCGGACGTGCAGGCCTTTGCCGAGTGGGATACGTTCTACTTCGAGACCGATCCGTCGATTGCGGCGGCAGTCACTCTCCTGGGACATCAGTAACCAGGGTAAATCCGTGGTTAAGAATCCCCGCTCGTGGATCACCAGCCAGCAATCGAAGAACCTCAATTAATTCAATCTCATACTCCTCTGGTACACTTTTCCGCATGTCGAAACGAAACATCCTGTTCATTGCAGCGGGTCTTCTGATTCTTTTCCTGCTGATCCTGCAAATCCCCGCCATCAACAACCGCGTGGCATGGCGTTATGAGGTGGCCAGGACCTACGTTCGGAATGTGCTCAATCCGGTAGGCGCTGTGCCGACCGCGATCCCCAACCCGACCAGCACGATCAGCTCCGCCAGCCCGACCGCGCCGGTCGTGCCGACGAACACCGCCGCGGCCACCCCCATCCCTCCCACGCCGACCCTGGCGCCGCCTCCGCCGCAGTGGTCGCTGGCCTCGCCTCCCTATGAAAAGCAGACCGCCAACAACTGCGGTCCCGCTGCGCTCTCCATGATGCTGCACATGTTCGGCTGGACCGGTGACCAGAAGACCATCTCGGATGTGATCAAGCCGGTCAACGGCGACCGCAACGTCAACCCGGAGGAGATGGCCTACTGGTTGCACAACTTCGCGGGCTGGCTGCGCATGGAATACCGTGTTGGCGGCGACCTCGGGACCCTCAAGCGACTGATCGCGTCGAACTATCCCGTGATCATCGAAGGCACGACTTCCCTCAACCCCGACGACACCGGCTGGCCGGACGACGATCTCTGGGCCGCGCACTACCTGCTCCTGACGGGGTACGACGACGCGACCCGGACTTTCACCGCTCAGGACGCCTACCGCGGCCCCGACAAAAAGATTCCCTATGAACAGCTGGAATCGGAATGGAAGCCATTCAACTATCTCTATCTGGTGGTCTTCCTCCAGGATCAGGAGGAGCAGATCAAGACCCTGCTCGGCCCGAACTGGGACAAGGATCTGAACCGTCAGAACGCGTTGGCCGCCGCTGAGGCCGCCGCGGCCAACGACCCGGACGACGCATTCTCCTGGTTCAACGTTGGCAGCAATCTTGTTTACTTCGAACGATACGGGGAAGCGAACACCGCCTATGACAAGGCCCGGGAAATCGGTCTGCCCCAGCGGATGTTCCGCTACCAGTTCGGTCCGTTCATTGCCAACTTCCAGGCCAATCGCAACGAAGATCTGCTGGCCCTCACCGATTACGCCCTGCAGCGCACGGAAATGTCCGAGGAGACCTGGCTCTGGCACGGCTGGGCGCTCTATCGCAAGGGCGATCTGAATGGGGCGATCGGAAACTGGCGCAAAGCCTTGTCCGTCCGTCCCGGCTATGAAGACGCGTTGTACGCGCTGAATTTTGTCGGCGCGACGCCGTAACTTAACCACCCCGCTCCCGGCGCCATCCCCGGCGCTGGGATTCGTTAGCCATCGCCGCCGGGGACGGCGGCTCGAGCAAAACCATGAAAAAATTCATCATTGTCTCTTTACTCCTCCTCACGGCCTGCACCACGACGGGAGCCCCCGTGACCCTGTCAACGGCGACGCCATCCGCAGCCATCGTCCCGCCTACGGCACCTCCCACTTCCACGCTTGAAGCGATCGTTCCGACAATCACGCCAACGGTGACGGAAGCTCCCGCGAACCTGCGCGTCTCCACCGTTGACGGCATGCCGCAGGTCTACATCCCGGCCGGGACCTTCCGCATGGGCGGCATGGATGTCCGACGGGCGGCCAACGAGATTCCCGAGCACGACGTGACCCTGGACGCCTTCTGGATGGACCAGCTGGAGGTCACGAATGCGATGTACGCGCTGTGCGTCAATGCCGGCGGATGCACGCCGCTGCAGGACGTCAAGTCACAGAGACGTCCATCCTATTTCGGCAATCCGGAATTCAACGATTATCCGGTCATCTATGTGACTTGGGGCCAGGCCCACACCTACTGCGAATGGGCGGGACGCCGCCTGCCGACCGAAGCCGAGTGGGAACGGGCCGGGCGCGGCGACGATTTCCGCACATTTCCGTGGGGCGAGTCCAAGGCCGATGGACTGCTGGCCAACTTCAATATGCTGGTGGGCGATACCTCGCGCGTCGGGACGTATCCGGCGGGAGCCAGCCCCTTCGGTGTGCTGGATATGGCCGGGAACGTGGCAGAGTGGGTCAACGATTTTTATACCCCCAATTACGGAAACGCCGGAACGTTTAATCCGACCGGGCCGGACACAAGCTCAAGCCTGAACCGCGTGGTGCGCGGCGGCAGCCTCGGTGACGCGGAGATCAACATCCGGGTCTCGAAGCGTTCCTCCGTCCTGGGACCCTTTCCGGGCACCGCGCTCGACTCGAATACTGCGCTCGGCGATTTTTCTCCACGCATCGGTTTTCGCTGCGCGGAGAGTGAATGATCAGGTCGTTCCGCTGAGCTGGTGGTCAGGACATCATTTCTCGCAACGGCATTAAAACAAAAATGAAGAAGCTTGCGCGGATAACAACGCAAGCCCCTTCGAATAAATGGTGAGAAGCACGATGAAATGCTCCTCCCAGCACCCCCTCCTTCAAATTGGTCCTGTGCTTCTGCCCCGCTGGCACACGTCGCTGTGCAACAGTTTTCCACAAGCACAGTTTCATGACGGCCGAACGCACAGTTGGTTACAAAGCTTCCGGCATGAACACCGGTGGGCCGGCCATTCCTCCCAATAATTGACTTTCACTGTGCCCTATGATATTATGCCGACACAACTTAACTGCCCCATAAGGCGCTCTTATCCAGAGAGGCGGAGGGAACGGCCCTGCGATGCCTCGACAACCGGCTAGCTCTTAGCGGTCAGCTTTTAGTGTTTAGCTAAAAGCCGAAAGCTAAGCGCTAAAACGGTGCCAATTCCGACAGACGGATGTTCTGGGAGATGAGAGGGCTTCGTATTTGAAGACTGATTGCCCTTTCTGTTCGTCTGAAGGGGCAATTTCATTTCTAAAGGAGTTTCAACAAAACAATGAGCAATACCTTTATGACAGCCTCGCAATTGATGTTCACATCCGAATCAGTAACCGAGGGCCATCCCGATAAACTGTGCGATCAAATCTCGGATGCCGTGCTGGATGCCTGTCTCGAACAGGATCCCATGTCACGTGTCGCCTGCGAGACCGCCACCAAGACCGGTTTCGTCGCGATCATGGGCGAGATCACAACCAAGGCCTTCGTCAATTTCGATGACCTGGTCCGCAAGGTGGTGCTGGACATCGGCTACGACAGCAGCGAGAAAGGCTTCGACGGCCATACCTGTGCCGTGCTGTCGGCCATCGCCAGCCAGAGCCCGGACATTGCGCTGGGCGTCGATCACGCCATGGAAGACAAAAGTGGCGAAATGACCGACAAGGATATCGAGCATGTCGGCGCGGGCGACCAGGGCATGATGTTCGGTTTTGCCTGCAATGAGACAGCCACCCTAATGCCCATGCCGATCTACCTGGCCCACAAGCTGGCGCGCCGGCAGAGCGAAGTGCGTCGCAGCGGAGGCATCTCCTGGCTTCGCCCCGACGCCAAGAGCCAGGTCACGATCGAGTATTGCAAGGGCAAACCCCAGCGCATCGATACAGTCCTGATCTCCACCCAGCACGGACCGGAAGTCTCGCACGCGGAAATTACCGAAGCCGTGACCGAACAGATCATCATGCCAACCTTACCGGCCGACCTGGTTGACAAAAACCTCAAGGTCTTTGTCAACCCGACCGGGCGCTTCGTAGTGGGCGGCCCGATGGGCGATGCCGGCGTGACCGGGCGCAAGATCATCGTCGATACCTACGGCGGCATGGGCCGTCATGGCGGCGGCGCCTTCAGCGGCAAGGATCCGACCAAGGTTGACCGCTCGGCGGCCTACGCGGCCCGTTACGTGGCGAAGAACATCGTCGCGGCGGGCCTCGCCGACCGCGTCGAAGTCCAGGTGGCCTACGCCATCGGTGTCGCGCACCCGCTGTCGGTCAACGTGGAAACCTTCGGGACAGCAAAGATCGCCGATGAAAAGATCGCCAGGCTCATCAGCGAGTTCTTCGATCTGCGCCCCGGTGCGATCATCCGCGACCTGGGCCTGCGCAAACCGATGTACCAGAAGACGGCCGCCTACGGCCACTTCGGCCGCGACGACATCGAGTTCCCCTGGGAGCGGACGGATAAGGCCGCGGCATTGAAGAAAGCTGCGGGATTGTAGAAGGCAGGCCAGCACAAAATGGAAAGCGCCACCGAGAGTTCGGTGGCGCTTTTTTGTTCTGCAGAGATACATACCTCATTGGCTATTTTCCGACCCGATGTGGATTTTCATCTTCCGCAAGGAATTGAGAGTCTTTCTGGAGACTCTGACAGTTCCGCCTGCCTATGCTGAAAGCAAATCCCGCAGGAGGTGTTCAGATGAAAACCGTTTCGATCTTTCTGGCCCTGGTCAATGCCTTGCTGGCAGGACTGATGCTTGCAGCCAGCTTTCCGCTCACAGGGTTCCGCCAGGCAGACCTGTGGTGGTCGTCTCTAAGGATTGCCGCCGCGCTCGCGGTGATCCTTATCGGTGTGATCACGTGGCTGGGAAGCGCGCGCCCGATCCGCCCGGGGTTGATCCCGCTCTGCAGCCTCTTCCTCGTCGCGCTGGGCGCGGCGACCGTGGTCTGGACCTTCCACGTCGCGCTCGTCAGCGGCGACATGGAGTACCACATGATCATCTACGGCGGGAGCCTGGCGGTGCAGGGGATGGCGTCCCTGTTCGGGCTTGCAGGCGACTCGAGGAGCATGGCTGTTTGAATAAAAAAACAGATTCACCACGGAGAACACAGAGAGGCCAAAAAGGAAGACTCTGTGCTCTCCGCGCACTCTGTGGTGAGCATTCCCTTGACATCGTTCTCCCCCGCTGGTAAACTACCGCCCGTAACTCATTCCCAAGAAAGGAGACGCGTTGTATGTTTAATTCAGCATCGGTAGTTGTTTGCGATAACCCTATGGGCGCGTCTCTGCACCGCAGTTAAGCCAGATCTTTTGATTCAGGACTTCTGCCACGGACGTTCCCATGTCCGTGGCTTTTTGTTTAACACAACCAGAGCTGTGTCTTATCCGCTTACCTGAGTTCAGGAAGCGATGGACGCCCCTGTCGCAGCACTCTTCACCGGCCACGGAATTTCCGTTGGCCGGTTTTATTTTTCTACAAGAAAGGAAGAAGTTTTATGTCAGCACAAGTTGCCCAAGTCCTTCAAACAACCGGAACTCTATCTGCCCGCGCACTACAAAGTGGGCGTTTATCGAAAAGCCTCTTTTATTCATGTGCCCTGAGCACATATACAGGAAACCCTGACAATGAATACAAACGACGAAGACGACATCGGAGTCGTCTTTCGAAAAACAACCGGACACTACACTGTCCGTTCCAATGGACGAGAACTCGATTGCGCGCTCTCGTCCCTGATCCATAAACAATTGATCTTTCCCACGGCCGATCCCACTTCGCTGCGCCACACGGTGCGGGAAGTGCGCGAGATCGACCACGTGGACCCGGTGGCCATCGGCGACCGCGTCCGCTATATCGACGCGGGCGAGGGTCGCGGCATGATCGTCGAGATTCTGCCGCGGGACTCGAAGCTCTCGCGCCCGGCGCCCGTGCCCGGGCAGCGGGTCTTCGAACAGGTCATCGTCTCGAACGCCGACCTGGTCCTGCCGGTCTTTTCGGTTGCGAGTCCCACGCCCAAATGGGGGCTCCTCGACCGGTACCTGGTCTCCGCCGAAGCAGCCGAACTGCCGTCGCTGATCGTGGTCAATAAGCTCGACCTGGCCTGGAAAAATCCCAGCTTTGACGAGGAGATCGAGATCTACCGCCGCATCGGCTATCCGGTCCTTCTGGTAAGCGCGGTAACCGGCGAAGGAGTCGAAGAACTCAGGCAGGCGCTGCAGGGCAGGCAGTCGGTGATGGTCGGCAAGTCCGGCGTTGGGAAAACATCCCTGTTGAACGCCATCCAGCCCGGGCTGGGACTGCGCGTCAAAGCCGTCGGACAGGGTGAGGTTGGCAAAGGCCGTCACACCACCACCCATCTCGAAATGTTCGAGCTGGATTTCGGCGGCGCGCTGGTGGATACCCCCGGCATCCGCGAGTTCGGTCTGTGGGATATCCCGGGCGAGGAACTGGCTTATCTCTTCCCCGAGATGGCGGAGCACGTCGGCCGGTGCAAGTTCGGCTTGAGCTGCCGCCACGACCAGGAACCCGGCTGCGCCATCCGCAAGGCGGTCATGGCAGGGGCAGTCAGTCTCTACCGCTATCAAAGCTATATGCGCCTGCGGGAGGAACTATGAGAGCCCGCGCCGATTCCTTCGGGGATTTCCGCTGCGCCCACTGCCATGCCCTGGTGTCCAGCGCGCATCTGCTCTCCGGGGTCAACAACCGCAATCACTGTCCGTACTGCCTGTGGTCACGCCACCTGGATCTTTACGCGGCCGGCGACCGTCTGTGTGCCTGCAAGGCGCCAATGAGGACCCTCGGGCTGACCATGAAAAATGGCAGGAACAAGTACCGGCGAGAGGCGCGCGGCGAGCTGATGCTGATCCACGAATGCGTGGAATGTCAAACGCTGTCCATCAACCGCATCGCCGCCGACGATGATTCGGCGGCCGTGCTGGCCGTCTTTCAGGAATCCCTCCAACTGGGCGCGCAGTTTTATGCCCGGTGTCGGGAGTACGGGATCGCCGCCCTGGACGCAGAGTACGGGCAAAGCATCTGCACACAGCTTTACGGCAGATATGCCGAGATCCCGGCCATATACAGCTGATTCCCAATGAACAGCTCTTACCCAATCGAAAGCCCTGCCGTGCGGCAGGGCTTTCGATTACGGCCTCCTAACATTTTTGCTAGGTAAATTCCCATCCCATTTGAGTTATCATTTTCATAAGGATTGTCAGGCAGGACAGGCAAACTCTACTCCCTTTACAAATAGGACAGCCATGTTTACCAGACTCAAGAAAACCTACTCGGAATTTCCGCCGCTTTTCTGGATCATTGTCGGTACGCTTTTTATCGATGCCCTGGGCAGTACATTGCTGTTCCCGTTCTTCTCGCTGTACATTACCCAGCGATTCAACGTCGGTATGACGGAGGCGGGGGTCCTGCTGGGAATGTCGTCCCTGTTCGGGCTGATCGGCAGCGTGATCGGCGGCGCCCTGACCGACAAGTTCGGGCGCAGACGGCTGATCCTCTTCGGGCTGGTCTTCAGTGCACTCAGCAACCTCCTGTTCGGGCTGACCTCCGATTTCCGGACCCTGTACTTCGTGGTCATCATTGTCGGATTGCTGTCGAGAGTCTCGGGGCCGGCCCACGATGCGATGATGGCCGACATCCTGCCTGAGTCCAAGCGGCAGGAGGGCTTCGGGATCACGCGGGTGGTCTTCAACTTTGCCTGGATTATGGGAACGGCGCTCGGCGGCTTGATCGCGGCCCGCTCCTTCCTGGCCCTGTTCGTGATCGATGCGGTCCTGAGTTTGACTGTGGCCGTGATCCTGTACCGTTACCTGCCCGAGACCCAACCCGCTGCCCATGTTGAGGAGAAAAAGAGCGAATCGTTTTTGACGACCGTCAAAGGCTATCGGATTGTCCTGCGTGACCTGGCCTATCTGGGCTTTACGCTGGCCGGCATGATCGTGCTGATCGTTTATCAGCAGCAGTATGGCGCCCTGGCGGTCTACCTGCGGGACGTGCATGACATCGGTTCGAAAAGCTACGGGGTGATGCTGTCCGTCACCGGCCTGGAGGTGGTCCTGCTCCAGTTTGGGATCAGCCGCCTCATCCGCAAATATCCTCCATTTCTGATGATGACCCTCGGCGCGCTCTTCTTTATGGCCGGCTTCTCCATGATCGGATTGGTCCGCGGCTTCGAGTTTTTCCTGCTGGCGGTGGTCGTTGCGACGGTCGGCGAAATGATCTTCTTCCCGACCAATAAGGTCCTGGCGTCCAACTTCGCGCCGGCCGAGATGCGCGGCAGGTATATGGCCATCTACGATTGGGGCTGGACGATCCCGGCCATATTTGGACCCGCGGCGGCCGGCCTGATCCTCGATAATTATGATCCAAATCTGCTGTGGTACCTGGGCGGGGTGTTTTGCCTGGTTTCTGCACTGGGTTTCTTTGCCCTGCATCTCTGGCTGGGCGGACAAAAGCGTTTCGTCCCTGCTCCGGTCGTCGAGCGGGAATCCCCCGCGGGAGCGTAATGTACATGAAGTTCGAGATGTCTTGAATCGGGGCATGACCTGTCGTGCCCCGACACGGAGGCACCATGAAAATCCTTGCGCTGGAAATTGAAACAGCAGGCGTACAGCCTGGACAGTACACACCGCACCTCAAAGCCGAAGCCAGGCACGTCTGGGAGCTGTACCGGAGCGGCACGATTCGTGAACTGTATTTTCGCGCCGACCGTTCGGAGGCTGTGCTGATCCTGGAATGTGCGGACGCCGAGGCGGCCCGCAAAACCCTGCAGTCCCTGCCGCTGGTTCAGGCCGGTCTGATCACCTTTGAAATCATTCCGCTCGTGCCATATCCCGGCTTCGCGCGGCTGTTTGCAGACCAGGTTGCGCCCGGCAAGTTATAGCCGGTGGTGTAAGG
Organism: Anaerolineales bacterium; assembly: GCA_049697155.1. Classification (GTDB taxonomy): domain Bacteria; phylum Chloroflexota; class Anaerolineae; order Anaerolineales; family Villigracilaceae; genus Defluviilinea. Next base: position 3,309 of record JBAVVF010000010.1, on the reverse strand, counting down.
TTTATCAGTTCGCAATTGTGGTACACTGAATGTAACAGTTGAGAATTAATAACTGGATTTGTGTGGTGTTTCGGCCGCCGACCCTGTTATGGGCTGGCGGTCACTTCTTTAGAACAGATTGGACCGGCGAAAACGGCGATGATGGAAGTCAAGTTGTATGTAAGGAATCTATCCAAAGCGACCACAGAGCACGAATTAAGCATGCTGTTTGCACAAGCCGGAGACGTCACCGTAGTTGACATCATCAAAGACCACATAAGGGGTGAATCAAGGGGATTTGCCTTCGTCACAATGAGCACACAAAACGAAGCCGACCGGGCCGTCAGCATGTTCAATGCCTATTTATTTGGTAATCACAGTTTGAAGGTGGATCTGGTTAAGCCGAGGCAGCAGCGTGGATTATAGGATGCTCCGTTAACGCCAGCCGGATCGCAGCCGCGTAAGAAGCAAATCTGTTGGGATTGATCGACGTTTGACCTGAGTGATTTCCTCATTGAAAGGAAGCTTATGAAAAAGGAAAATAAAAACCCAATCATTGCCGGCCTGATGAACATGCTCATACCGGGTGCCAGTTATCTCTATGTGGAGAAGGACCGCACCCGCTTTATCACGACTCTGATAGGCGGGATCCTGGTGATTGCGGCCATGCTGACGCTTGGGAATGCCATCCAGAATATCCGCGGCTACTCCCTGCCGCAGGGTTTGTGTCCAGGTGCCCTCCTGCTGGTTGTGCTTGTCCCCCTGTTCGTCATGGGACAAAGGAGCGCCCGTCTGCACAATAGTGGCATGGATGAGACCGCCCACTACAATGCCCAGAGACAAACCACCCAGGGCAGCGATGATATCCAGCTCGGCAAAATCCAGAAAATGCGCGACGAAGGCTTGATCTCGGAGCAGGAATATCAGGCGAAAAAGGGTAAAGTATCCTCCAGGAAATAAAACCCCGCTGTACAGCAGATCTGTGGGGCAGATCCTTGACCACAAACAATATTTCACTTGACAGACGGAGTAAGATTTGTAAAACAACCTCCGTCAGCACCCTATGATTACGCGACTTTATCGTTATTGCTTGTGTCCACGGCGGGGTTCGTAACCACCGCCTGAGATATCCATCCCCCCATCAGCAGTCAACGACTCAGGGCAGTGGAACGTCCCCCGCGCACCAGCATGTTTGCGCAGGACCGTTTGCTATCCTTTTGTTTTCGTTGACTACTTTTCCATGTCATCCACATCGCCGCCCCAACTTTAGCCGTAAAAAGGAAGAAATAAAATGTCTTACGTTCACCCCGAATATCTTGTGGATACGGAATGGGTCGCCGCGCACTTGAATGACCCAACCGTCCGTTTGATCGAATCAGACGAGGACCCCCTGCTCTACCCGATCGGTCACATCCCGGGTGCAGTGCAGGTCGATTGGTTTACCACGCTGCAGCATCCGCTGCGCCGCGACTTCCTCACCCGGGAGCAATTCGAGGCAGTGCTCTCGAATCTCGGCATCAGCAACGATACGACCGTCGTTTTCTATGGTGATAAGTCCAACTGGTTTGCATGTTACGCCTTGTGGGTCTTCCAGTATTACGGTCACAACAACGTGAAGATCATGAACGGTGGCCGCACCAAATGGGAAAAGGAGGGCCGGCCCCTCGTCAAGGACGTCCCATCCCATAAGAAAACGACTTATCGGGCCAAGGGGCCGGATCGATCCATCCGGGCCTTCCGCGACGACGTCTTCAAGCAGATCGAGGCGCAGAAACCCCTCGTCGATGTCCGCTCCCCCAAGGAATACAGCGGCGAATTATTGTCCATGCCGAACTATCCGCAGGAAGGCGCGACGCGCGGCGGACACATCCCCGGCGCGGTCAGCATTCCCTGGTCCCAGGCGGTCAACGAGGCGGACAGCACGTTCAAGACTCCCGAGGAGCTGCGGGCTATCTACGAAGGGAAAAACGTCAAGCCGGATGGCGAGATCAACGCCTACTGCCGCATCGGCGAGCGATCCTCGCTGACGTGGTTCGTGCTCAAGTATCTGCTGGGCTATCCAAACGTCCGGAACTACGATGGTTCGTGGACCGAATGGGGCAACCTGGTGGACGCGCCGATCGAGAAATGATATTTTGCCACAGAGACCACAGAGTTTTTGAGTTTGTTCTCAAAGTCTCTGTGGCTAATCAATATGCCAAACCTGCCTCCCAAACTCCAGGAAATCGTCGCTGACTTCGCGAGCATGACGCGCGAGGACAAGATCGAAACGCTGATCGCGTACTCCGAGTCCCTGCCCGACCTGCCGGAGCGGCTCAAAGAAGAATTCAGCAGGATGGACCCGGTGCCTGAATGCATGACGCCGGTCTTCCTGTACGGCGAAAAGCAGCCGGATGGCGGCATCGTCTTCTACTTCGATATCCCGCCGCAATCCCCCACTGTGCGCGGCCTGGCTTCGATCCTGGCCAGCGCGCTGAACGGCTCGCAGCCGGAAGAGATCCTGTCCGTCCCCCCGGATTTCTTCATGCCCATGAACCTGCAGGAGGCGATCTCGCAGCAGCGTATCAACGGCTTGGTCGGGGTTCTCGCTCACATGAAACAAACTGCAATGAAAATGTTATAGATTTCTGCTTTGAGCGATTGCAAAAACCATGTGACTATGCTACACTATTGTCAGTACTGGCTAGCCTGCCCCCCTCAGGCTGGCCAGTACTACTTAATCAGGGTGGTGTCATTGCCTTTTTCCCTGATTTGGTTATAATAAAAAAAGTATAGACATCGTTACTGTGTGGCGGGAATTGAGTCGCTAAACGACTGCAATGCAACAAATCTGCTACCTATGAAAAACAGGTTGTGACAAAATGTTTTCTGTGGGTCAAAGCGTCCATTTTTCCGAGTGGCTTCAGGTAGAAATGAGCAAACGCGGCTGGTCACAGTCTGCCCTGGCCCGCTCGGCCAATTTGAACCGGGCCGTCATCAATAAGCTTCTGAACGGAAAATGCAAGCCGCAGCCCTCCACGCTGGAAGCCATCGCGCGGGCATTCAGAATCCCCATCGAAATGGCCTACCGGGCGGCCGGCCTGCTCCACCAAAGCAACGACCTGGATGAGACCACCGAGGAACTCATGCACATTTTCAGGAGCATCCGCAATCCCCGCCACAAGGCCACGGCGGTCATGCTTCTCAAGGCCCTGATCACCGAAGAGGAGAACGATCAGCAAAACAACCCCAAAGGGAAGCGCTGAGACCCGCGCCCCGAAAGAACAGCCGTCACAACATGATTACCCCAAATTTAAGAATTCAGCCACGGACACTTGCACCGCACTGCGC
>JBAVVF010000009.1:0-4225 GCA_049697155.1 Anaerolineales bacterium | reverse complement strand
GTGCACAGCCGGTCGATGAGAAAGGCAAAATCGATGGCCACCTCCCGCAGGTGGTCATAGCGACCGGAGGCTCCGGCATGCCCCGCCTCGTAATTGGTATGCAGCAGCAGCAGGTTGTTGTCGGTCTTCATTTCGCGGAGCTTGGCCGCGAACTTGGCCGGCTCCCAATAAGCGACGCGCGGGTCGTTCATTCCAGCCGTAATCAGCATGTTGGGATAGGCAGTGGGACGCACGTTGTCATATGGTGAATAGGACAGCATATACTCAAAATGCTCGCGCACCTGCGGGTTGCCCCACTCATCCCACTCCAGGCTTGTGAGGGGGATGGTCGGGTCGCTCATGGTGGTCACGACGTCCACGAAGGCTACTTTATTGATGACCGCCTGGAACAGGTCGGGGCGCATCGTCAAACAGGCGCTGACGAGCAGTCCGCCGGCCGAGCCGCCCAGGATGGACAGCCTTTTGTTGGAGGTGAAACCTTCCTTGATGAGGTGCTCGGCGCAGGCAATGAAGTCGGTGAACGAATTTTTCTTGTTCAGCATCCGGCCGCTCTCATACCAGGCCCGCCCCAGGTCGGAGCCGCCGCGGATATGGCCGATGGCGAAGACAAAGCCGCGGTCCAGGAGGCTGAGCCGGTTGGGGTTGAAGTCCGCGTCGATCACGGAGCCGTAGGAGCCGTATCCATAGAGCAGGGTGGGATTGTTCCCATCCTTTTTCAAATCCCTTTTATACACAATGGACAGGGGGATTTGTTTGCCATCCGAGGCAGTGGCATGAATCCGTTCGGTCACGTACTGTGACGGGTCGTACCCGTCCGGAATGGCCTGCTTGACCAATTCCCACTGGCCGGTGTCCATGTGATAGTCGATCACGGAGTGAGGGGTAACGGGCGATGAATAGGTGAAGCGCAGAATATTTGCAGCAAAATCGGGATTGGTTTCCAGTTCCACGCTGTAGGCCGGCTCGGGAAATTCGATGTAGCGCACGCGGGTCGGCGTGTCGAAGGTGCTGATGCGGATCTGCCGCAGGCCGTTCCGGCGCTCGTAAAGCACCAGGTAACCTCGGAACGTGTCCACGTAATCCACCAGCACATCCTCGCGGTGGGGGATCACTTCCTCCCAGTTCTCGATGCCCGGCGCATCGACACTGGCCTTCATCAATCTGAAGTTCTCTGCCTGGTAGTTGGCCACGATATAGAAATAGCCCTCATGGTGTGCAGCAAAATACTCAACATTCTCTTGGCGCGGGGAGAGTACCTTCAGATCCCCATCGGGTCGATCCGCAGATAGAAAGCGCATTTCGGTTGTGCGGGTTCCATGGTGATTGGAGAAGATATATTTATCGTCGCGTGACTTATGGATAAAAAGAAAACAGGACTCATCCTCTTCATGGAAGACCAGAGTATCCTGCTGCGGATCCGTTCCGAGCCTGTGGCGAAACAGCTTGAACGGCCGCTCCGAGGCGTCCAGCGTGATGTAGAACAGGGTCTGGCTGTCGTTGGCCCATTCGACGCCGGTGTGAAAGTAAACACTGCTATAGGTATTGACGATAAACTCCGGGTAAAGAGTCCCGCTCATCAAATCCTTGACGTAGAGCGTGTAGACCTCGCCGCCGTCGATGTCCAGCGAATAGGCCAGTTTGGTGCCGTCCGGGCTGACGGTCAGCGCGCCGACACTGCAGAAGGATTTGCCCTCCGCCAGGACGTTTTGATCGAGCAGGATCTCCTCGGGGCCGTCGAGGGAGCCTTTTTTGCGGCAATAGATGGGATATTGCCTGCCTTCTTCGGTTCGTGAGTAATAGAAATACTCGCCGCGGCTCTCGGGGACGGTGGTATCGGTTTCCTGGAGGCGGGCCTTCATCTCGGCGTAGAGCGTCTCCTGGAGGGATTTGGTATGCCCCATGATCTCTTCCAGGTAGTCGTTTTCTGCGTGTAGGTACTTTAGTACTTCCGGGTCGGAGCGGTCGCGCATCCAGTAATAGTTATCAATGCGGGTGTACCCGTGCTGGGTAATCTCAAAGGGACGTTTAGGGGCGGTGGGATAAGATAACATAGTATGTTCTCTCTAAAGGGGGTATAAATTTGTAGGGTGGATACGATGTTTTGGGGGTCGTCCCCGGCTAAACTTGGGACGGGCGCTCATTATAAACCCAAATTTTGACTCCCCCTGAATTTTGATATGCAGTTATTTCGACTCTGCAATTTTCGCCAAAAATTACGTGTAGCCAAATAGATCAAGCCGCGTGCAAAAGGTAAATAACTTTACATGCGCCGTGCTGCCGCGCGTGCTTCCTGAAATCCTCCCCCGTCTACGCGCGTTCTACCTGCATGGGAGGGTTTCCCATGCGAAGCTGCTGCCGATCTGAAGCAGCGTTTACTCAACTATCGTTCGAATAACATTACTTTTGCAGTTAAACGATGAATTGATGCACACTGCCACCGTCCCGCCATAGTCTCCACGGATGACGGCCTTGCCGTTGAACGTGATGGTCAGTGATTCGCCCGGGCCAATGGACTTGTTAAAGGAATATGTCTGGAAGGATTCACCGCCACCCAGCTCCGAATATTCATAAGTATCGACATAGAGCGGGTCCGTGGAAGCAATCAGGAAGCCATGCAGATAGTTCGTGGGAAAATCGATGTCCACCAGTTCAACCGGATCCGGGCTGATGTTGGTCACCGTGATCCTGAACTCAACATTTTCGTCCACACCTATTCCGCTGGGGATCTCCCAGGCAACATTCACCTCTTCGGCGGACTGGGAACCGAGCCAGTAAAGCCCGCCAAAGCCGAACAGAAAGACTGCCAGCCCGCAGATCAATATTGCAAGACACCCGCCGGCAACCCAGATCAGGGTCTTATTGCTGCTTTTCGAACCCGATACTTCCATGGAAACCTCCTTTTGTCTGGCAGTGTGCGGGTGCCTCAGGGCAAGCCCTGGGCAGTCTGATACATCTTTGCGATGATCTCTTCAAGAGGGGGATCGGAGATGGTGATGTCAACGACACTGCCCGCATCCGTCAGATGTGATAACACTTTTTCAACCGGCGTGGCGCGCGTATCGAAGCGCAGCTTGACGCCATATTGGCCAACCTTGAGCAGATCGGTACCCTCCACGGAGAAGGTTTTCGGCACTTCCGCGGCGTAGCGCACCTCGACCAGCTTCGAAGTGAGGAACTTTCGCTTGAGGTTGGAGACTTTATCTTCGTAGACGATCTGTCCATGGTTGATGATGATGACGCGCTTGCACAGGGCCTCCAGGTCGCCCGCGTCGTGCGAGGTGAGCAGCACGCCGACGTTTTCCAGGCGTGCTATCTCGCGGATCGCGTCCCGGATGTGCTGCTTGGCCACCACGTCCAGGCCGATGGATGGCTCGTCGAGCAGGATCAGCTTTGGGCGATGGAGCAGCGAGGCGGCCACTTCGCATCTCATCCGCTGACCGAGGGACAGCTTGCGCACGGGGGTCTCCAGCAGATCCTGAATCTCGAATGCTTCCGCCAGCTGCCCGATGCGCGTTCGCGTCTCGCGGTCGTCCATCTCGTAGATCTTGCCGAAGAGTGTGAAGGTGTCGATGGCCGGCAGGTGGTACCAGAGCTGCGGGCGCTGGCCGAAGACCGTGCCGATGTGGTAGGCCAGCTGCTGCCGCTCCCGCCAGGGGACGTAGCCAAGCACTTTTGCCTGCCCCCCGGTCGGATGCAGGATGCCTGTCAGGATCTTGATCGTGGTCGATTTTCCCGCGCCGTTCGGACCGATGAAGCCGAGCAGTTCACCCGCGTCCATCTGGAACGTGAGCCTGCGCACCGCTTCGACGGAGCTGTATTCCGGCCTGAAGAGGGCCCGCATGGAACCGCTCAGCCCCGCGGCTTTGCGTTTGGTTTGGAATACTTTTTGGAGGTTGGAAACTTCAATGGCTGGCATGTTTTTCACTGCGAAGGGCGCGAAGAAGCGCGAAGGTTTTTGTTTTGTGAGCAAGGATATTTTAGTCGAACCGGCCGGATACGTCTAACCGGACTTGCTCTGAGATGGTGTATTAGGGTATCCTATAAAAAACTTACTGGTTCTCTTAGAGACTGTTTCTTAAAGACTCTTTGGGACACGGACACCACGGATTTACCCTGCTGGTACGATGTCACTGAGTTTCACGGAAAAAACCGTAATAAAAAGGCTCCTTTCCGTGGTTTCCGTGAAATCCGTGTACAAGCGAAGCAGTCCTGTGGATAAAAAAGA
>JBAVVF010000008.1:0-2017 GCA_049697155.1 Anaerolineales bacterium | reverse complement strand
AATGATGGCGTTACATTCTCATCCCGTGAAGGTACCATGCCTCCGGAACTGATCATAATGTTGGGGCCGTAAATGATGAGTGATTTCACAAGCCTCAAGTGATATGAATCGGCGCCGTTTGAAGCTTAGCCTGGCTCATGCAGTAAGTACTCGTGATTAGCTTCTCCCGTAGACCCCGGACATCGATCGTTTGATAATTTGCTCTATAATCCAGGACTTATGGTGACAATAAAGGCTGTAACCTTTTAATCTTGAAGACGTCATATCTAGGAGATGGAAAGGAAATTTCGACCCGCCACCACCACTGTTTGGGAAGTTCCTCCTGATCACTGGTGAAGGTTGCGATTCAGCACGTCGAATGGCTGATTATCGCAGCGAGCAGATTTATTTTTTTAATAGGTATCAATGATGCGCAGGTATTTTTCTTTTCGTGTGGTGTTGGGCGGAATCATGCTGTCGATGTTGACTTTGCTGGCTTTCTCGATCTCTTCGAGCTCCGCCGCCAGCAGCGCCGCGCTGCGGCGCTATCCATATTTGACCGATGTAGTCGATTCGTACGCCACCGTCAACTGGGCCACGGACCGCTCGGAGACGAGCGGCGGCGTGCGCTACGGCAAGGTCGGCTCGGAATCCTGCACGGCCCACTATGTATCAGCCACCCGGACGGCCATCAGTGTCAATGGGTCTCTGCAGTATCAATGGAAGACTTTGCTTGATCTGGCACCCGGTACTCAATACTGTTATCGCGTGTACCTCGGTTCGAGTCCCACAAATGAAATCGACCTGCTGGGCACAGACGCCTCTCCCTCTTTTCAGACGCAGGTGCCTTCCGGGGATGATGGATCCTTTTCGTTCATCGTCTTCGGCGACTGGGGGCAGGTGGACGCTTCGGGGGCCAACGCCTACAAGTCCGACCTGATGGCGCTGATGGCCTCCAGCGGCGCGCGCTTTGCGGTGACGACCGGCGACAACGGCTATCCGTCCGGCGGTCAAAAGAACTTTGGCGACCTGGTCCAGACCGGCCCGGATATCAGTGCCATCTTTGGTCCGTCGTTTTGGAAGGTTCCCGGTGCGTCGCTGCCGATCTTTCCTACGCTGGGTAACCATGGCTTTTCGAGTGCGGACAGCAGTCATCCTTTTCTGACTACCTGGCCGCAGGACCGGGCCGTTTCCACCTCGGGTGGGCGCTATGTGAAAGAGACGTACTGCTGCCTGAACGGCAGCACCTCGGCTTCCTACCCCAGCACATGGTATGCCTTCGACGTCGGGCCGGCCAGGTTCTATATGCTGGAAGCTGCCTGGGCGGAAAGCAATGTCGGCACGGCCAGCGCGTATCAGATGAATTACGATTATCACTGGGCGCCCGGTACCCCGCAATATGACTGGTTGCAGGCCGACCTGGCCGCCCATCCATCGGTTTTGAAGTTTGCTTTCTTCCATTATCCGTTGTATTCCGATAACCCAAACGAGGCCACGGACACTTTTTTGCTGGGCAGCAGCAGTCTGGAAGGACTATTGAAAGCCAATGGGGTGGACCTGGCGTTCACGGGTCATGCGCATATCTATGAGCGCAACCTGGCCAGCGCGGCCGGGATCCCGAATTACCTCACAGGCGGGGGCGGCGCGACAATTGGTACTCTTGGCACCTGTACTTCCCTGGATGCCTATGCCATCAAGTTCACGACGACCGGCAAGGCCTGCGGGAGCGCGCCGGTGCCGACCAATGCCGGGCAGGTCTATCACTTCCTGAAGGTGACCGTCAACGGCACGAATGTGACCGTCACCCCGATCAATGCCCACGGGCAGTCCTTCGACGTGCAGAATTACAACTTTACCTCCGGTAAAGAATCCACCGCTCCGACGACACCGACCAATCTGAATGCCTCGGCGGTCAGCGGCACCCAGGTCAACCTGACCTGGTCTGCCTCCAGCGACAATACCGGAGTGCGCGGCTACGGGATCTACCGAGTTGGCGTTCTGGTCGGCACGGTTGACCACGATACCCTGAGCTATTCCG
>JBAVVF010000007.1:0-8230 GCA_049697155.1 Anaerolineales bacterium | reverse complement strand
CCCATTCTTCTATAATGTGGAGGCAACCAATATGCGCAGGATTTTCACTGGCGGTGGCACAATGATCGGAATTTCAAAACTAAAGAATTTCATTGGGATGCAGGTTTCCAGGAATCAGCAGTTGAGTTACCTGGGCAGGACGCTCTACAAGTATCGCTGGCTATACATTATGATGCTTCCCGGCATCGCCTATTTCATCTTGTTCCGCTACCTGCCGTTGTGGAACGCACAGATTGCATTCAAGGACTTCAAGCCGCTTTTGGGAGTCTGGGATAGCCCATGGGCTGGGTTCAAACACTTCACCACGTTTTTCAACTCCTTCTATTTCACTCAGCTGATCGGCAATACCGTCATCATCAGCCTGCTGAAGCTGGTGCTGGGAATGCCGATGGCGATCATCCTGGCGATCTGTATCTATGAGACGGCATTCAAGCGGCTCGCCCGCTTCGTCCAGACTATTTCCTACCTGCCGCACTTCCTCTCGTGGGTGATCATGTTCGGCATCCTGCTGGTGATGCTCTCGCCGAGCGAGGGCCTGGTCAATGATGCCATCAAAGCCAGCGGTGGCCAGCCGATTGCCTTCCTGTATTCGCCGGAATGGTTTCGGGCGGTGGTGATCGGCTCGGACATCTGGAAGGATACCGGTTGGGGCACCATCCTTTACCTGGCGGCATTGATGGCTATCGATCCCACCCTGTTCGAGGCTGCCGCGGTGGATGGAGCCTCCCGCATGCAGCGCATCTGGTACATTTCCCTGCCCGGGATCCTCAGCACGATCGTGGTGGTAACCCTTCTGCGTCTGGGCAATATCCTGGATGCAGGGTTTACCCAGATCTTCATGCTCTACTCGCTGCCGGTCTACAGCGTAGGTGACATCCTCGATACCTGGGTCTACCGGCAGGGCATTCTGGAATTCCAGTTCAGCCTGGCAACGGCTGTGGGCTTCTTCAAGGGGGTCATCGGGCTGGTATTGGTGCTGACCGCCAATCGCCTGACAAAACAATTCGCCGGTTCGGGTATCTATTCCTGAGGAGTCTGCCATGCGTACATTGACCAAATCCTGGGATGACATCTTCTTCCAGTTCCTGGTAAACAGCTTTCTGGTCGTTCTCCTCGTGGCGATACTGATCCCCATGTGGCGGGTCTTTGTCCAGTCGGTCACGCCGCTGCACTACATCGATACCAAGACGCTCGGGCTGTGGCTCGACCCAAGAATGTGGTCGTTCGAAGCCTACAAACAATTGCTCAGCCATCCGGCGTTCGTGCGAGCCACCACGAACAGCCTCATTATTACATTGGGCGGTACGGCGGTGAATATGGCGCTGACGGTCCCGTTCGCCTATGCACTTTCGAATCCTGATCTGCCCGGGCGCAAATTCTTCATCACGATGGCTCTGATCCCTTTCCTGTTCAGTGCAGGTTTGATCCCCACGTATCTGGTCGTTCAAAAACTGGACCTCATCGACACCTATTGGGCAGTGATCCTGCCGGGCGGCATCGGCATTTACAACATGCTGGTCATGAAGAGCTTCTTTGAAGGTTTACCTGAAGAACTAAAGGAAGCCGCGCGCCTCGATGGCGCAAATGAAGTCCAGGTACTCTGGCACGTGGTATTGCCGCTCTCCAAACCGATCCTGCTGACAGTCGGCTTATGGTATGCCGTCGGGCACTGGAATGAATTTTTCAATGCCATCCTGTATCTCAATGATGCCGACCTGCAGCCGCTGCCTATCCTGCTGCGCAATATCCTGCTGGCTGCGAATATCAATGAATATGTGGAATACGACGCCTTCAGCTCCGCACCGGTGTCGGCATTCCGGGCCGCCAGCGTGTTCCTGACCATGCTGCCGATCATTATCATCTACCCGCGCGTCCAGCAGTATTTCACAAAAGGTACTCTTCTGGGAGGTGTCAAGCAATAACCATTCAAAAGGAGGCCCACTGTCGTTTTGCACACTCAATGTTCGTCCCGACGATTTCACACTTCACTCATACTTTGAGAAGAGAGGTCCTACATGAAACAGTTTTTGCTCAAGTTTTCGCTGATGATTGCAGCACTGGCACTGATCCTGAGTGCCTGTACACCGGCTGCACCCACCGAAGCGCCGGTCAAGCCGGCGACAGAAGCGCCGGAAGTGGCACCTCCCACCGAGGCGCCCGAGCCGACACCGGAACCACCGGTCGACCTCGAGATCTGGGTTTCCGGGCGTGTGACCGAGGCGGGTCCGCCGCCTGATGACTGGATCGCCTACCAGATCATCAAAGACGAATTGAATATCAACCTGAAAGTGGTATTGCTTCCCGGTACCCAGTCTGACCAGGATACCAAGATCAATACTGCGGCTGCCAGCAATTCCCTCCCGGATCTTTTCTTTGTCAACCGCGATGCCTGGTACAAGATCACAGATGCAGGTCTGATCGCGAATGTGGAAGAATTGCTGCCCCTGATGCCGGAGCGCACCAAGACCCATTACAGCGACCCCGACCGCAACAAACTCGTGGCGTACAACGGCGCAATGTACGGCCTGCCTGATCCCGGACAGATGGTACAGACAGATTCCCTGGTCATTCGCAAGGACTGGCTGGATAAACTTGGACTCGCATCCCCCACGACCCTCGATGAATTCATGACGGTCGCCAAAGCCTTCACAAACGATGATCCGGATGGCAATGGCCAGAAGGATACCTATGGCTACTGCGCGTTCATTGACGGCTCCGGGCTGAATAACGTCGGCGTTGGTCCTCGCTTCGACTGGATCTATGGCGCGTACGGCGTGGCTGGAACCTTTAACCTTTCCAGCAAGGCTGGTTTTGGCTTGAATGTTCGCAACCCGAACTACATGAAAGCCACCGAGTTCATCAAGACCATGAACGACGAAGGCGTGATCGACCCCGATTGGCCGACCCTCAAGAAGGATGACTTCCGCGCTCACTGGAAACAGGGCAAGTGCGGCATGATGCATGAAAACTTTGCTGCCCTGGCGAACAAGTCCAACTATGCGGACTTCGATGCCAACTTCCCGGATGGCGAATGGGTGATTATGGATGCACCCAAGGGTCCGGATGGCCACAGCGCGGCCGGCGTGACATATAAGACGGCCCGCATTTATGCCGTCTCCCAGAAGGCCATGGATGAGGGCAAGGGCCCTGCCATCGCCCGCCTGCTCGAATGGATGGCAACCGATGGATATTACCTGATTGCCTTTGGTCAGGAAGGTGTCAACTACAAGCTGGATGCCAATGGCTATATCAGCACCGAAGGACTTGATGATGCCGCGAAGTGGACCTCCAAGGAGTCCCAGCCGCTGACGCAGCTTGCCAACATGGTCTACATCTTCTCGGATGTCGAGCTGAAGGCCCGCTACGTGGCTTACAAGACCGCCAAGGGCCGCGATATGGATCCGCTGGCCTACTACAATGCCTTCCTGGAGCAGCCCTTCACCAATTCTTCCGGCGCGGGCGTTATCAACCCGCCTGCGAATGCGGCTGACTTCGTGCGCTTCTACAGCGAGAACATTGTGCAGTTCGTTCTCGGTCAGAAGCCGCTGACAGAAGAGAACTGGGCCGAGTACGTTGCCGGGCTCGACTCTCTGGGTGCCAAAGAGCTGGAGGAAGCGGCTCTGCAAACCCTGATCGACACCGGTTTCATTGAGTAACCGTCGAACGTGACGAAGAGGCGGGCGGCGAGAAACCGCCCGCCTTTCTCCGCCAGGTGTCTCAAGGGTTTGCCATGAATCCCACCTCTCTCAAGATCGCCTACATCGGCGGCGGCAGCCGTGAATGGGCTCGGAAATTGATGTTCGATCTGGCGCTCTGCCCGGAACTGACCGGCCAGGTCGCGCTCTATGACATCGACGTCGAGTCCGCCCGCCTGAACGAACAGTTTGGGAACTGGCTGCACGCTTCGGGCCGGCCGGGCGTCGTTTCACGCTGGCGCTACGAAACCAGGACAGGCCTGCGGGAGACACTCCAGGGAGCGGATTTTGTCATCATCTCCATCCAACCGGGCCCGCTCGAACTGATGGCGGAGGAGATCGCACTGGCCGAGGAATATGGGCAGTACTTCCCGGTCGGCGATACCACCGGCGCGCCCGGTCTCATCCGCGGATTGCGCTCGGCCGTCATCTACAGCGAATTTGCAGAGTCCATCGCGGCCTTCTGCCCGGATGCCTGGGTCATCAATTACACCAACCCGATGAGTATCTGCACGCGGACCCTGACCCGCGTCGCGCCGGAGCTCAGGGTGTTCGGCTGCTGCCACGAGGTCTTTTCCACGCAGCGCATGCTGGCGCGGCTTGCCGGACAGTATCTGAATGTCGAGCCGCCCGCTCGAAGCGAGATCAAGGTCAACGTCCTGGGGATCAATCATTTCACGTGGGTCGATCGGGCCGCGTATCAAGGACACGACCTGCTGGACCTGTTGCGCGATCATATCAGTCAGCCTGGCGTGCTGCGCACCTATACCCGCGAGGAAGTCGAGAGCCGCAACGATTGGTTTTACAGTGCCGACCAGGTCAAGTTTGCTTTATTCCAACGGTATGGAATTTTAGCTGCCGCGGGGGACCGTCATCTTGTGGAATTCTTGCCGGGATTCATTCACTCCCCGGAGATCTTATTCAAATGGGGGATCATCCGCACACCTGTTTCCTGGCGGATCGAGCGCTGGGCCAATGCCCCGCACAAGACACGCGACTTGATGGAAGGTCGCTCACCCTTCAGGCTGGCCTCCTCCGGCGAGGAAGGGGTGGGGATGATCAAGGCCCTGGTCGGTTTGGGAGACATTACAACCAACGTCAACCTCGAGAATCGCGGGCAGATCAGCAACCTGCCGCTGCACGCCGTCGTCGAAACCAATGCCTTGTTTTCGCGCGGCGATGTCCGTCCGCTGGCGGCCGGCGCGCTGCCGGCTGGATTAGCCCCGCTCATCGCCAGACATGTCGCCAACCAGGAAATGATCATCCAGGCTGCCCTGAGCGATGATAACGATCTGGCATTCCAGGCATTCTATAACGACCCAGCCAATCAGCTGCCGATCGATACCGCCTGGGAACTCTTCGGGCGGATGCTCGATCGCAACCGTGAGTATGTGCCGGCCGCGGCAATATGATGAAGCGATCATAGGTTATTTTCATGAAGCAAACGATCCCGCAAATGCCTGCGCTTTTGAATACCTGGTCCGTTCGGATGGTCGATTCCACACTCCAGCGCTACACCCTGCAGGATGCTCTCTGGCATTACGAGCATGGACTGCTGGTGATGGCCATCGATAAAGTTGCAATGATCGGCGGCCAGGCCCGGTACACGCGCTTTGTTTCCGAATGGATAGATCAATTCGTGAAATCGGACGGCACGATCTGTACCTATCGGGTCGATGAGTTCAACCTCGATCAGATCAATCCGGGCAAGCTGCTCTTCCAGCCCTACAAACAAACGGGCGAGAAGCGCTATCGCCAGGCCCTCGATCTGCTGCGAAACCAGTTGCTAAAACAACCGCGCAACCAGAGCGGCGGCTTCTGGCACAAGAAAATCTATCCCAATCAGATGTGGCTGGACGGCATCTATATGGCGGCCCCGTTTCTGGCGGAGTACGCCCGCAGCTTCGACGAGCCATCCATATTCGAGGATGTCACCGGCCAGATCCTTTTGATCGAGAAACAGACGCGTGATCCGCGTTCGGGTTTGCTCTACCATGCCTGGGACGAGAGCAAAGAACAAAAGTGGGCTGACCCGGTGACCGGCTGTTCGCCGCATTTCTGGGGCCGCGCCGTCGGCTGGTTCATGATGGCCCTCGTCGATGTGCTGGACCATTTGCCGCAGGACCAGTCCCATCGTCAGGAACTGATCGAGATCCTCAACCGGACCGCCAGCGCGCTGCTCCGGGTCCAGGACGAAAAAACGGGGCTCTGGTATCAGATTCTCGATAAGGGTGCTGAGCCCGGCAACTATCTGGAAGCCTCGGCCTCCACGATGTTCATCTATGCTCTGGCGAAGGGCGTCCGCAAAGGTTATCTGCCGCAGGATTGTCTGTCGGCCGCGCAGCGCGGTTATAACGGAGTCCTGCGGAATCTGATCAAGATCGATTCAGAGGGGATGCTGACCCTCGAAGGGGTCTGCAGTGTGGCGGGCCTGGGCGGCAAACCCTACCGCGATGGTTCATTCCGGTATTACGTCAGTGAACAGGTGGTGCCGAACGATCCGAAGGGGGTCGGACCCTTCATCCTGGCCGCGCTCGAAATGGAAAATGCCGGGGATGAGATCGAGCAGGGGGAGGGGCCATGACCCTGCCCGTCCGTTCGGGAGACCAGACCGCCTTCAACGTGCGTGACTATGGGGCCTGCGGGGATGGTACGAAGCCGGATATGCCGGCCATCCAGTCCGCGATCGAGGTATGTGCTGCGCAGGGTGGCGGGACCGTCATCCTGCCGGCCGGTCAATATGTGACCGGCAGCCTGTTCCTACGGGACAACATTACCATGCACCTCGAGGCGGGCGCGCGGATCCTTGGCAGCGAAAACCCCGAGGATTATCCGGTCATCCACAGTCGCTGGGAAGGGAAACACCAGGACACGTATGCTCCCTTGATCGCCGGAAAAGACCTGCACAACATCGCGGTGACCGGGCGCGGCACCATCGACGGGCGCGGCGCGGTCTGGTGGAAAGCGAAAAAGGAAAAGACGCTTGCTCATCCACGCCCGCGTCTGATCAGCTTCTCCGATTGCAGCAATGTATTGATCGAAGGCATCACGGCAATCAATTCGCCCAGTTGGACGATCAATCCCGTGCACTGTCAGAACGTGAACATTCACGGGATCACGATCATCAATCCGGCCGATTCGCCCAACACCGACGGCATCAACCCCGACTCCTGCCGCCTTGTGCGCATCTCGGACTGCTACGTCAGCGTCGGCGACGACTGCATTACGATCAAATCCGGCACCGAACACGAACATCCCGACCGCTACGCGCCCTGCCGCGACATCACCATCACCAACTGCACGCTCGAACGCGGGCACGGGGGAGTGGTCATCGGCAGCGAGATGAGCGGCGGAGTGAAGAACGTGGTGATCTCCAATTGCGTGTTCATCGGCACGGACCGCGGCATCCGCATCAAGTCGCGGCGCGGACGCGGCGGCTCGATCGAAGACATCCGCGTCTCGAACCTGATCATGGACGGAGTGCTGTGTCCTTTCACGATGAACCTTTACTATCACATCGGCGTGCGCGGGGATCGCGCTGTTTCGGATAAAAATCCGCGTTCGATCGATGATGGCACGCCGCGCCTGCGCCGGATCCACTTCAGCCACATTACGGCACGCGAAGTCAAACACGCGGCGGGCTTCCTGTACGGACTGGCGGAAATGCCGCTCGAGGATATCTCCTTCAGCGATATTTCCATCTCCGTTTCCGATCAGGCCGATTCGGGCTATCCTGAGATGGCAGATGATATTCCGAGCATGTCCCGGGCTGGATTCTTCATCCGCAACGCGCGTCACCTGCGCCTCGAACACGTCGAAGTGACGGGCCAGGCCGGCGAAGCATTCGATATGGATGGATCCGTCGAAGCGGTTATCATTCCCTAGCCTGCTCTCTACTCACTACTCTCAGTTCTCTACTCTCGGAGTGTCTATGAAAAAGATCGTTACCTTCGGCGAGATCATGCTTCGGCTCGCGCCGCCGGGCTTTCAGCGCTTTACCCAGGCCCGTTCGTTCGAAGCCGTGTACGGAGGAGGCGAGGCCAACGTTGCGGTCTCACTTGCCAACTTCGGCGAGGAGGTTGAATACATTACCCGCCTGCCGAAGAATGAACTGGGCGAGGCCTGCCTGATGAGCCTGCGCGGTTACGGCATCCTTACGGAGCATATCGTCCGCGGCGGTGACCGGATCGGGATTTACTTCCTGGAGACGGGTGCGGCCCAGCGTGCCAGCAAGGTGATCTACGACCGGGCCAATTCCAGTTTCGCCACGATCCAGCCGGGCACGATCGATTGGATGCAGGTCTTCGATGGCGCGGACTGGTTCCACTGGACGGGGATCACGCCTGCGGTGTCGCAGGGCGCGGCCGAAGTCTGCGGGGAAGCGATTCGAGCGGCGCGTGAACTGGGCGTGATCGTTTCGTGCGACCTGAACTATCGCGCCAAGTTGTGGAAGTGGGGCAAGCCGGCCGGAGAAGTGATGACCGATCTCGTCAGCATGTGCGACGTGGCGCTTGGCAATGAAGAGGACGCCGAAA
>JBAVVF010000006.1:0-6976 GCA_049697155.1 Anaerolineales bacterium | reverse complement strand
GGCGGATGATGATCCCATTCCCATCTTCAGCCTGTTTCACGGTTTCTATGATGATATTGGGTTCAGAGACAGAGAGTAGAGATTGGAGAGTAGCGAGTAGCTTTCCGGACTTCTCACTTTTTACCTTTGACTTGTACACTATGACCGGATCATTCAGTAAATACGCCTCACGCTGTGTTTCCTCGTTCCACGATCCCGCGTGCGGATATAAACTGTACTTGAATTGATGTTCGCCGAAATCCGCCATCGGGTCGGGCATGGTGGGGGAGCGAAGCAGGGTGATGCGCATCACGTTGTTGTGGATGTCATGACCATACTTGCAGTCGTTCAGGAGGCTGACGCCATAATCCCCTTCGCTCAAGTCGGCCCATTTGTGGGCGCAGGTTTCGAAGCGGGCCCAGTCCCAGCTGGTGTTGCGATGGGTCGGGCGCTCCACATTGCCCCATTGGATTTCGTAGGTGGCCTGCGGCGCGAGCACGTCGACCGGGAAGGCCACCTTGAGCATGATGTGACGCTCGTTCCATTCGATGTGCGTATCGAAGTCGAGGCGCGGCGAGTTGTGGCTCAGGGAAATACGCTGCGTGTAAACGCTGTTCAGGATACGACGTTTGATCTCGATCGTCTGGCGCAGTTCACCCTGCTCGACCATCTCGATGGACGAGGCCGGGTCGGCCAGCCACATCTTGTCGTCGTAGAAAATCTCCACGTCCCAGGCGTCCCAGCTCTTGGGGCGGTCCTCGAAGGCCTGGAACTGGTTGCCGATCGTGTCCGGCGCGAGGACTTCGCGGTCCGCCTGTTTGTCGAAGATGCGGGTGATGTCACCCTGCTCGTTGAATTCAACCTGGATAAAGTTGTTTTCCAGTTTGACCATGGACGACGGACGATGGACCATCGTCTGTGGTCGATCGTCTATGGTCGTTTTCAATGCAACAACACTGTAGGCTGGAAGTTCTCCCGCGTCGGCCCAAAAACCAGACCCGGCCGGTTGGACGGGAACAGGCTCCCCGTCGCGCGTGAGACGCTGGAATGAGTCGCCAGGGACGAAGACCAGGCCTGGCTGCGCGAACGAGGTCGGGTTGACGAGCAGAACGTCTCCATCCACTTTCTGCGCCAGGGCCCCGAGCGCCTCGTCCCGGAGTTGGGTCACGTTCTTTGTCAGCTCGGCATACTGCTGCTGCGACTCCTCGTACACCGCGCCGATGCTCGATCCGGGGATGACATCGTGGAACTGGTTGAGACAAACCGTGCGCCAGGCGTTGGTGAATTCGGTAGTTGGGTATTGGTAGTTGGTCAGAAGGGACGCATAGGCTGCGATGAACTCGGCATCGTGCAAAAGGAACTCACTCTTGCGGTTGGCGCGTTTGTTGCGAGCCTGGGTGGTGTACGTGCCGCGGTGATATTCAAGGTAGAGCTCGCCGTTCCAGACCGGCATCATGCGCGACCCGGTGATCGGCGCGATGGAGTCAAAGAAGGCCTTGACACTCGAATGCCGGACCTGCGGGATGGCAGGGAACTGCTTCATCACTTCGATGTTTTCGAGCATCTCGAGCGTGGGACCGCCGCCGCCATCTCCATAACCATAGGCCATCAACAGGTCTTTGTGCAATTCCTTCTGCTGGAAATTCTTCCATGTGCCGATCGCTTCGCGTGCATCGGCCATGGCGTTGTATGTGCTGGCAAATTCTCCGAAGTCGGGCACGGTGATGAAATGCGTCAGGATCTGCGTGCCGTCGATGCCCTGCCACAGGAAGGTGTCGTAGGGCAGCCGGTTGTACTGGCTCCAGCCGATCTTGATGGTCATGAAATACTTCAGCCCGGCTTGCTGGATGAGCTGCGGCAGGGCCCAGGCATACCCGAAAACATCGGGCAGCCACAGCACGGGACTCTCCGCCTCCCGGCCGAAGTGCTCGCGGAAGTAGCTGCGTCCCAGCAGGAACTGGCGGGCCAGCGACTCCGCGCCGCTGAGATTGCAGTCCGCTTCGACCCACATCCCGCCGATCGGTTCCCAGCGCCCCTCGGCGATCCGCTGCCGGATGGATTCGAACAACGCCGGCTGATCTTCCTCGATGAATTGATAGACCTGCGGCTGGCTTTGCGTGAAGTGATAGTCCGGGAATTTCTCCATGTAACGGATCACGTTCTGGAACGTGCGCTCCGACTTGCGGCGGGTCTGGCCAAGGGTCCACAGCCAGGCCACGTCGATGTGGGCGTGACCGGTCGCATGGATCAGCACTTCCATGGGCGGTCCGGATTTCTCGATGCCTTTTTTCAGAGTCTCAGTGGCAGCTTCGACGCTCTGATAAAAATGATCACAGTCCAGCGGGTCGCGCGTATCGAGCGCGATAAACGCGTCGTTCAAGGCCGTGAGCAAATCGAAGCGCGCCGGGCTGTTCTCTTCCAGGTTTTGGGCGGCCTGGAGGGTCACGCGTGCCAGGGCCAGGAAATCGCGCGTCGGCTGATGGATTTGCACGACCGTGCACTGGCGCATGTACAGCTTTGTGAAAGGTTCGCCTTTCGACGCGCCGCCTAAACCGGTCCAGCCGTGCAGGGCCAGAGTATGTGACTTTCCATCGGCCCACTCGGGTTTCAGCAAAATTTCCTGGTGGTGACGGTCGCAGGCCGCGTACGGTTCGCCGTCGATGTAGGCCAGGGCTTCGGGGTGACTGAAATCGCCGGCCTCGCCGAGCGGCAGATACAGGGCGAGTGGCTGGGTCCTGTCCCAATCTTCGGGAACTTCAAATGTGGTTCGCAGGACGAAGTTCTGCATCCACGTGCCCCAGTATTCATTCGCATCGATCTCGCGCCAATTGGAGGCGTCCACGTCCCGTCCGACAGGAGCGGGGGTGCGCGCATCGTCCAATTCATGATAATAAAATGATGGCAGGGATTTTCTTTTGATGTGGATAAGTGGAGCGATCAGTTCCAGGCGCTGCCTGATTTTTTCGGGCGTCCAGCGGGTGCGATGGTACATGGGTTTATTTATCCTTTGAATGCTCTCAGTAACTTGCCTCGCGCCCCAAGGGAACTCCACGAGACCGCGAACAAGCTGCTGCCTTGAAAGCGAGTTTTCCAGGGCAGCATGAGTATATATAAATCAATTCCCCCAGTCAACAAGCGAACGTCACAGGCTTAGGGTGATTTATGTGTTGTCTACACCACCTGGATTACCATGGCCCGACCACTATTTACGTTGTGCATGGTGATCTCCACCATTCATGGAACTCAAACACCGATCTGAATTGTTGGTTATGAACGTTGTTTTCAGCGATCAGCAAGCCATGCAGGCGAGTCGGGTATACTTGGCGGGTATCCGCGACTCTCAAGAGGTGTAAAAAATGACAAATCTGAAGTTGCCGCCAGCCATGGCTGAGTTGAGGCCTGCCCTGATGGACATCGTCACGCAAGGCCGTGCACAGGCACCCTATTTTACAGCCCTGCTTTCTTCCAAAGATGGACTCCAAATCACAATCGATAATCGCGAGGAACGCGTGACCGAACTGGCCCCCTCGGCCGGAACCGTCCTCTCCGCTTTCGACGGACAGACGACCTACGAACAGGCGCTCACCGGTTTCGAGCGCGACAAGGTGTCGCAGGCCGCCCGCCAGCTCCTGCACGGCGTGAGTTTCGCGACCTATACGGCCCCAAATGGAGCGGCTCAGCGCCAGGGTGACTTCGCCACCTCCCTGCAGGCCGATCCTGCGGATCTGTCGATCCGGGAGAAGCTCGATCGCTGCCGTGAACTGCAGCGGCGCGTCAATGGACGCGACCCGCGCATCGTCAATGCCCAGGTCGGATATATCGAGTTGAACGAACATGCAGTGTTTGCCGATCAGCATGCCGACCTGGCGCAGCGCGTTCAGCGTGTCCGCATCTTCGTGTTTGTCGTCGTGGCCGGCCAGGATGGGCAGGTGCAGTACGATTACCGGTCCAAGGCCGGCGGAGCAGGCTGGGAGGTGCTGGAGTTCTCCGACGAAGAGATCCAGAATCTGGTGGATAGCGCCGTCGCTTTGCTGAGTGCCGAGCGGATCGAGCCGGGCGAATATCAGGCTATTACTACGCCGGGCGTCAGCGGCGTGATCTGTCATGAATCGTTCGGGCACGGGGTGGAGACCGACATGTTCGTGAAGCAGCGCGCCCGGGCCGCTCATTTCATCGACCGGGTCGTCGGATCGCCTCTCGTGAACATCTGGGATGATCCCAGCCGGGCAGGCGGATATGGATCGTACTTTTTTGACGATGAAGGGCAGGCCGCCGCGCCAACGCAAATCGTGGAGGACGGCATCTTCCGGCGAGGCATCACCGATCTATATTCGGCCAATGCCCTCGGGATTCCGCGCTCGGCGAACGGCCGCCGCCAGGATTACAGCCGCAAGGCCTACGCCCGGATGAGCAATACCTACTTCGGCTCCGGCACTTCCACACTGGAGGAGATGCTGGCCCAGGTCGATCACGGCATCTATCTGGATAAGTGGTCCTCGGGCATGGAAGATCCCCAGGGCTGGGGCATCCAGGTGACCTGTCACTACGGGCATGAGATCAAGGGAGGCCGCATCACCGGGCGCGTTTTCGCTCCGATCGGCATCTCGGGCTATGTCCCCGACGTGATGCAAAGCATTTCTGCCGTAAGCAATGTACTGCATTTCGATGCCGGGACATGTGGCAAAGGCCACAAGGAAAGTGTTCCGGTCGCCTCGGGCGGACCGCATTTACTTCTGAAAGCGAGGCTGGGATGATGCTGGACAAAATTATCGAGGCGCTGAATGCCCGCACTGACCTGGCAGGCTGGACAGTTCGACATCTGATCACGCGCGGCGCGCAGGTCTATGCCGTTCCGGCGCAGATCGAATCGCAGCGGGCCGTAAACGTCGAGCGCTACAAGCTCGATGTCCTGCGCAAGGCTGCCGGCCCCGATGGAACGGAGACGGTCGGCAGCGGGGATGCTACCCTCCTGCCCGACGGAGATATTCAATCGGCGATCGACAAGGCCGTCCTGGTGGCGGGCCTGGTTGCCAATCCCGTTCACACGCTCCCCGCGCCTGCGGCGCTTCCCGATGTCCCGCTGGTCGACGCGGACCTGCAAAAGGATCCGTCCGCGGTCACCAAAGATTCGATGGAATGCATTCGCAGGGCGGCTGCGGCCAACCCGGACGTGCAGCTGACGGCCGCGGAATGTTTCGGCGAGACCCACACGACCCATCTGGTCAACAGCCGCGGCATCGATGCTGAGCAGGAGACCACCCAGGTCAATGTCGAGTTTGTGCTCAAGAGTCAGCGCGGCGAGACGGATGTGGAGATGTTCACGGAGATGGGCCGCAGGCGCGCGGCTGACCTTCACCTCGAGGATCAAATCGCCGAACGGGCCCGCCAAACCCTCGATCTGTTCGAAGCCGGGTCGCCTCCCTCCTGGCAGGGACCGGTCGTCCTGCGTAGTGCGGTGCTGGCCACCTTCATGGCCGGTGACGGTCCGCGGGGCGGGGTGCTGCAATCCCTGGGTTCGGCCTCCTCCAAGTATGCCAAGGTCTCTTCCTGGGAAATTGGAAAGCCTGTATTCCGGAATGAGGTCAAGGGAGACCCGCTCACCGTCTGGGCGAACCGGGCCATCCCCTTTGGAACACGCTCGAACCGTTTCGATGAGGAAGGCCTGCCTGCCCGGCGCGTCGAGTTGATTCGGGACAATGAGCTGGTGACCTTCGCGGCCAACCAGCGCTATGCAGATTACCTGAACCTGCCCGCAACCGGAGCTTTTGGCGGAATCGAAGTACCGCCCGGCCGAACCGCGGCGGCGACACTGCTGGCCGAACCCTACGTGGAGATCATCCAGTTCTCGTGGTTCAACCCGGACCCGATTACAGGCGACTTTGCGAGTGAGATTCGATTAGGCTATCTGGTGGAAAATGGTTCGCGCAAGCCCTTCAAAGGTGGGCAGCTGATCGGCAACTGCATGGATGCCCTGGCAGATGTCCGCTGGAGCGCGGAGACCGGTTTCTTCGGCAGCTACCTCGGACCGCACACGGCCCGCTTCACCGATCTGAAAATCGCCGGGCTGGGATAGTTCGTCCTGACCCGACTTAGGGGTCGGGCGGCAGTTTGCCAACCCAGTCATTACCAAGCCGTATTTCGATGTCCACCGTTTCGGCCGGGTCCGGCCGGATGAGGATCTGAGGGCTTCTGGTAATCTCGAAGATATCGACCAGGAACCGCAGAGTATAAAGCTTGGGCGAATAAAGAACGATCGTTGTCCGGCTGGGGGCCTTTGTATTGCCGAACTCCGTGACAAGCATGCCCTTCCCGGTCAGATAGTTCCCGGTCTGGCGATCGAGCCCTGCGGTTAAGGTCCCATTCAGGACACGGATGCGGGCGTTATCGGCCAGCATCAGCGATATTGGGTGGCCGTCGGCCAGCGGGCCGACCGGTCCGCTCGATGAAAAGATTTCATCGCGCAGGATGCGGATCTTATCCGGCAGAGGCTTCATCACGCTGGCATTCTGCCCGCCCAGGATGACGTTATCGAACGCCATCATGCTGTGATCGATCACCCCATTTTTGATATCCTCCCGAGGAATGTCTCTGACCATCACGGCCAGTTTCAATGCATCCTCGAGGGATAGATTCGTCTCGATCCCCGCCGAAAAGGTCTCATAGAGTTCCGGCGCCCGGGCCATCAGGCTGGGGAAATTCTCAGGGCTTAAGACTTTGTCCCGGATCCCAAAGATCACCTTTTGCTGACGTTTGGCGCGACCGACATCGCCGTCCGCGCAGCCCTGCTCCGCATGACGGCAGCGCGCGTAGGCCAGGGCGATTCGGCCGTTCAGATGCCGCATCCCGCAGCAGGTGATTTTGACCTTTGGAAAGTCTTTGCCGTGGGCCATGGGATCCAGCACGATCGTTTCGGTATTGTGAACATCCACCCCGCCGATCAGATCGATAATATCCACGAAGGTGTCAAAATCCACCCGGACGTAGTAATCCACCGGCA
>JBAVVF010000005.1:0-6315 GCA_049697155.1 Anaerolineales bacterium | reverse complement strand
ACCTGAAGAAGTACAAACCGCCGGCCTGACCTGCGATTTTGGATTTACGATTTACGACACCGCACTTGCGGTGCAAGTGTTTTTGATTTAGGATTGGCAATATAAAGGAGGGTGAATAAGCCATGTCCGAGAATTCTGAAACGACTGGTTCGCCGTACGCAGGACGCTGGGTTGCCCGGGTGCGCGGCAGGATCATCGCCCAGGGAGGCACCCCGGAGCAAGCCTTATATGCCGCGCAGATCAGCCGGCACAAAGAGAGACCGGAAATCAGCTACATGTCCATCCCGCTTTCATACTCACCTTTGATCGATAAAGTTCGCGACATCCTGCCGGACCAGGAGATCCACCTGGTGGGCGGCGCGGTGCGGGACCTGCTGCTGAATCGTCTCTCCCATGACCTGGATTTTGCCATGCCTGCGAACGGCATTTCCCTGGCCCGGCGCGTTGCCAACGCCCTCCAGGCAGGCTTTATGGTGCTCGACGAGGAACGCGATACCGGCCGTGTCATCGTGACCGAACCCGATGGGACGCGCACCTTCCTCGACTTCGCGGTGTACCGCGGCAAAGACCTGGAGGCAGACCTGCGGGCCCGTGATTTCACGGTCAATGCCATCGCATTCAGTCCGCGCGATCAAACGTTGATCGATCCCCTCAACGGGACGGCGGACCTGCGCGCCAAATTGATCCGGGCCTGCTCACCCACTTCTCTCTCCGACGACCCCGTCCGCATCCTGCGGGCGATTCGCCAGGCGGCGGCCTTCGAGTTCAAGATCGACCCCGAGACGCGCAAGGCTATGAAACAGGCCGCAAGCCTGCTGCCAAAGGTCTCCCCCGAACGCCAGCGTGACGAACTCTTCAAAATGCTCGAGGGGCCCAGGCCCGACGCGTCGATGCGGGCACTGGAAATGCTGGGCAGCCTTCCCTACCTGCTACCTGAGTTGCCGCTCCTCAAGGGCGTGGAGCAGTCCCCGCCTCACATTCATGACGTTTGGGAGCACACGTTGAGCGTCCTGGCACATCTGGAAGATATCCTGGCTGCGCTCGCACCGGCATACAGTGCGGAGGATACAAAGGATCTATTCACAGGTTTGCTCACCCTTCGCATCGGAAGATTTCGGGAGCAATTTGCGGGGCACTTCGCCGAATCCCTGAACACCGACCGCTCGGCCCGCGCCGCGCTGTTCTTCGCGGCGCTCTACCACGACGTCGCGAAGCCAGCCACCAAATCAGTGGAGGAGACCGGGCGCATCCGCTTTTTCGACCACGACGTCCGGGGGGCAGAGGTCGCCGCGAGCCGCGGACGGGCCTTCAATCTCAGCAACGACGAACTGGAACGCATCCGCACGATCATTCGGCATCACATGCGCTTCCATTTCTTTTCCAGCCGCCTGGAAGGTGAGAAACAGGAGCCTTCGCGCAAAGCCATCTATCGTTTCTTCCGGGATGCCGGGAAAGCGGGCATTGACGTTATCCTGCTCGGGCTGGCGGATCTGCGCGGCACACAGGGTACGACCCTGACGCAGGATACCTGGGCCGCCGCGCTGGATGTGGCCCGCATCCTGCTCGAGAACTACTGGGAGAAGCCGCAGGAAACCGTCGCTCCGCCGCGCCTGCTCGACGGAAACGAACTCATGTCTGAGCTGGGGCTCGAACCGGGGCGCATCGTCGGGCAGCTGCTGGAAGCGATCCGTGAAGGACAGGCAACGGGTAAAATTGAAAATCGCGCGCAGGCACTCGACTTTGCCCGCGAGCAACTGAAAAATTCGGAGAATCCATGAATATTGTTTACTTCGACGTGGAAACGCAAAAGCTATTCGAAGAAGTCGGCGGGCGGGATGCCTCCAGGCTGCTGCTAGCCTGCGGCGTGACGTGGTCGACGGCCCGCAACGATTTCGCGGTCTATTGGGAGAAGGATGCCGCCGCGCTGGTGGCCGAGCTGAAGGCTGCGGATCGCGTGATCGGGTTCAACAGCATCGGTTTCGATTACGAAGTGTTGAAGCCCTATGCGCCCAATGAAAATTTCCGTGCGTTCCGTTCCACCGACATGCTGCAGGATATTTATCGCACTTTGAACTTCCGCCTGAGCCTCGATTCGATTGCGAGAGCAACCCTGGGGACGACCAAGACCGCCGATGGAGTTCAATCGGTGGAGTGGTTCCGGAACGGCGAACTGGACAAGGTTGCCGAGTACTGCAAGTCCGATGTGGATATTACCCGCCGCGTCCATGAGTTCGGCCGCGACAACGGGTTTGTATACTACTACTCGAAATTGGGCAGTAAATTAAAGGTTGCAGTGAACTGGAAGTAAAGTGTCTGTCATTGCGAGGAGGGTTGAGACGCGTAGCGTAGAAATCCCAACGAAGCAATCTCTCACACCATAATAGAGATTGCTTCGGTCCTGGCGCCTTCAGCGCCATTCCCTCGCAATGACGAAAAGATAGGAGAGACTCATGCAAAAAGTAGACGTTAACGGTATTCAGCTTGCTTATGACCGCCGCGGGAAGGGGACTCCGCTGGTGCTCCTGCACGGCTATCCCCTCGATCATCACCTGTGGGATGAGGTCGTTCCCCTGCTGGAGGACACATTTGACCTGATCCTGCCCGATCTGCGCGGCTTTGGCGGATCGAGCACGGCCGAAGACTTTTATGCCATGGAGGACCTCGCCTCGGATATCGCCGGACTGCTCGACGAGCTGGGCATTCAGAAGGCAACCGTCGCCGGACATTCCATGGGCGGATACGTTGCCCTGGCCTTTGCCAGGCTCTTTCCAGGACGTGTCAGCGGGCTTGGGCTGATCTCCTCACAGGTTGTGGCCGATCCGGAGGATCGCAAAGAGGCCCGTTACAAGTCCGCGGCGGAGGTGGCCGACAAGGGCATCGGCAGCGTGGTCGAGACGATGGCGCCGAAGTTCACATCGGACAAGAAACTGCAGGCCCTGGCCCGCCAGTTCATGGAAAGGCAGCCGCCAGCCGCCTACATTGGTGCGCTCAAAGCCATGGCCGAGCGGGTGGATTCCACTCCCCTGCTTTCGGCGTTCCGCTTTCCCGTGGTGCTGATTCACGGCGATGCCGATCAACTCATCCCCATCGACCGGGCCCGCGAAGTCAAGGCGGCCCTGCCGCAGACACACCTGATCGAGATCCCCGGCGCAGGTCACGTGCCGATGCTGGAAGACAGGAAGAAAACGGCTGAAGCGTTGAAACATCTCGCTTAACACAGAAGATCCCGCCAGAATTGACGGGACCTTCGACCTTTCAAAGCAGTAAATAACGGTAGAAAGGGCTCTAGGAGGCAGGCAGCGGCCTGGAGTACGGATCGCTCATCGAGGCGCCCGCATTCACGGTGCCGTTCCGGTGGACCAGGCGGTTGATGTGCGCGACCAGCACCCGGCTGGGGGTCGGCTTGGTCAGGTAATCGTCCGCACCGGCATCCAGGACGCTGGCGATCATGGATGGATCATTGAGCGCCGAAAGGATGATGATTGGCACTTGACTGAATTCACGGACTGTTTTACAAATCTGCCAGCCATCCATCTCAGGCATCATCAGATCGAGAACAACCACATCCGGGGAGTTTTCACGGATCAGGCTCAGCCCATCAGTACTGCTGTTCGTCGCTGCCACGTCAAACCCCTGTGACCGCAGAAGCAGTGAGAGAAGATCGGTAACGGCGTTGTCGTCGTCGATAACAAGTATTTTTATTGCCATAGTTGAGTCCAATCTTATCCCAATTATCATCCTTAAACCATACTCATGACTTTGCAATAGGCTAACAATCGACTACTGACAAATATTGCAGGAATATATCACATTTGACGCTGGCGTTCGTGGTAAACTTCACAGAAATTTTGATCTTAAAACCCCGGAGGTTTCAATATGAAAAAATGGGTTTATCTCTTCGGAGAAGTAGCTGCAGCTGAAAAGTATGCTGGCTCATGGGACGGCGTGCGCTCCCTGTTGGGAGGCAAGGGCGCCGGCCTATTCGATATGACGCGCGCGGGCGTACCCGTCCCGCCTGGCTTTACGGTCACGACCGAAGCCTGTAACGAATTCCGCAAAATGGGCAAATTCCCCCCGAAAATGTGGGACCAGGCCCTGGCCGCGATGAAGGTGGTGGAAAAACAGACAGGCAAAAAGTTCGGGGACCCGAAAAATCCCCTGCTGGTTTCCTGCCGTTCCGGCGCCAAGTTCTCCATGCCTGGCATGATGAACACGATCCTGAACATCGGTCTGAACGAAGAAGTCGTCGATGGCATGATCAAGTTGACAAATAACCCCCGATTCGTATGGGATTTGTATCGCCGTCTGATCGAGATGTTTGGCACGACCGTGTTCAACCTCGATGATGAGGTCTTTGAACATCCGATGGCTGAGTACAAAGCCGGGAAGGGTTACAAGCTTGACACTGAAATGACGGCGGAAGACTGGAAATCGCTGGTCTCCACCTTCAAGGCCGTCTTCAGGAAACATGTCGGTTTTGACTTCCCACAGGATGTGTACAAACAACTTGAGCTGGCAACAAAAGCCGTGTTTGAATCATGGAATGGCAAACGCGCCATTGCCTATCGTAACAAGGAACGCATTTCTCACGAGCTTGGTACAGCCGTAAATATCCAAACCATGGTCTTTGGGAACATGGGCGACGACTCAGGCACCGGCGTGGCCTTCACCCGCAACCCGTCCACCGGCGACAAGGTCATGATGGGCGAGTATCTGCTCAACGCCCAGGGTGAAGACGTGGTGGCAGGCATCCGCAATGCCGAACCGATCGTCAACCTCGGGAAGGAAATGCCCAGGGCTTACAAAGAGTTCATGGACATTACCGGCAAGCTCGAAAAGCATTACAAGGACATGCAGGACGTCGAGTTCACCATCGAACGCAGCAAATTATGGATGCTCCAGACACGGACTGGCAAGCGCACCGCCAAGTCGGCCGTCAAGATCGCCGTCGATATGGCGGACGAAGGATTGATCACAAAGGAACAGGCTGTTCTGCGTGTCACCCCTGAGAACGTCGATGCCCTGCTCCACCCGCAGTTCGACGAAGCCGCGATTGGCGACGCCGAAAAGAACGGCAAGTTCTTTGCCAAAGGCGTGAACGCTTCCCCCGGTGCGGCCGTCGGACAAGCCTATTTTGACGCCGATAAGGCTGAGAATATGGCAAAGGAATCGAAACAGGATGTCATCATGGTGCGCCCGTTCACCAAGCCGGATGACGTGCACGGCATGATCGCCTCGCAGGGTGTGCTGACCAGCGAAGGCGGTGCGACCTCCCATGCGGCCGTCGTGGCCCGCCAGTTCGGTATCCCCTGCGTCGTCGGCGCCTCCGCAATCAAGATCGACCTCGAGCGGCGCCAGATGATCGTCGGCGGATCCGTCGTCAAGGAAGGCGATTGGATTTCGGTGGACGGCACGACGGGTCGCGTCTTCATCGGCAAGATCCCCACGACCGCCCCTTCGCTTGAACAGCAGACCGAGTTACTGACCCTGCTCACCTGGGCAGACGAAATTAGCGCCCGCAAGAACGTGCGCGAGGCACCTGCCAAGGGTTATCCCACCCGCGGGCTTCAGGTCTGGGCCAATGCAGATTACCCCAAGGATGCACGCCGCGCCCGTTCGTACGGCGCCGTGGGCATCGGTCTCTGCCGGACCGAGCACATGTTCTTCGAACCCGAGCGCCTGCCGATCGTCCAGCGCATGATCCTGGCGGAGACAAGCGAGGGACGCACCGCGGCCCTGGATGAGCTGCTCCCCTACCAGCGCAAGGACTTCGACGGACTCTTCGAGGCCATGGACGGCTATCCGGTCATCATCCGTCTGATCGACCCGCCTCTGCATGAGTTCATGCCCGACGAGGAGAAACTTCTCGAAGAAGTCATCACGATGCGCGTCAAAGGCGAGAGCGATGGACTGAAAGGCAAGGAAGACCTGCTGGCCGCCATCAAAGGCATGCACGAGTCCAACCCGATGATGGGTATGCGCGGCGTCCGCTTGAGCATTTACATGCCCGAGATCGTCGAGATGCAGGTGCGCGCCATCTTCGAAGCTGCCGCCGACTGCACGCTGCGCGGCATCGTCGTCAAGCCGGAAGTCATGATCCCCCTGACCGGCACGGTCAAGGAGCTCGAGTGGATCCAGCCGAGGCTCGAACGCATCGCCGCGGCTGTGATGTCGGAAAAGAACGTCCAGTTCGAATACAAGTTCGGCACGATGATCGAGATCCCGCGTGCCGCAGTGACCGCCGGTGAAGTTGCCGAACGCGCCGAGTTCTTCTCCTTTGGCACGAACGACCTGACCCAGATGACCTACGGCTAC
>JBAVVF010000004.1:0-5013 GCA_049697155.1 Anaerolineales bacterium | reverse complement strand
AGGCCGGTCACGACGTCACCGCCGCGCTGGCAACGGCCGCGGATGCCGATTATGAGGTCGAACAGGGCGTCTCCTTCGTGGGACTGAACGCCCTGATCATGCGGCGCTACATGCATGAATACGGCTGGAAGCACGCGGACTTCGCCTGCTTTTCGATCAACGCCCACGCCAACGCCATGCATAATCCGTTTGCCCGCCTGCATCAAAAGATCAACGTGGAGCAGTTCGAAAAGTCAGCCATGATCGCCACACCGATCAACCTGCTGGATGCCTCCCCCATCGGGGATGGGGGTGCGGCGGTCGTGCTCGTCCCCGCCGACCGGGTCGTCTCGCTGAAGGGCCGGCCGCGCATCACCGTCGCCGGTTCGGGCTCCTCGACCGATTCGATCGCCGTCCACTCCCGAAAGGATCCGCTGTTCCTCACGGCCGGCTATCAATCCGCCAAACGGGCCTACGAGATGGCAGGCGTCGGGCCGGAAGACATCGACGTGTTTGAGCTGCACGACGCCTTTTCGATCATGTCGGCCCTCTCACTGGAAGCCTGCGGATTCGCGGAACGCGGCCAGGGTGTACGCCTCGGACTGGAGGGCGAAATCAGCCCGAACGGACGCGTGCCCGTCTGCACGCGCGGCGGACTGAAGGCCCGCGGCCATCCGGTCGGCGCGACGGGGATGTACCAGGTCGTGGAGGTTGTCCAGCAGCTGCGCGGCGAGTGCGGCCCAACACAGATCGAGGATGCCAGGATAGGCATGACGCAGAATATCGGCGGCTCGGGTGCAACCATCCTCACCCATATTTTGAAGGCAGAATAAAGAAACTGGTCTCGCAAGAGACCGGTTTTTATAATCTCACATGCCGAAAAAGCCTGGCAACTTGATAAACAGGAACACTGGGACGCAGATCAGCGTTATATGAAAGCGGATAATATCCTGTGGTCATGGACGTCAGCAATCCATATCTGGCAACTCGACATCGTGCTGTCCCAGATATGGGCGTTACTTACTCATGAAGGCAAATGTTTGTCTGACTACTTGAATCTTGCCCAGACTTGGCATATACTATAAACAAAAGGAGCGAATATTATGGCTGAGAAGCGAAAAATCACCCGCCATGACTTCACTTATTACATGCCGGTCATGGATGCCATGAACAAACAGCTGGTTGGACATCTGACAGATATCAGCACAGGCGGGTTTAGACTGGACAGCCTCAAGGAAATCCCTCCGGGAACGGACTTGCGGCTGCAGATCCAACTATCGCCAGAGGTCGCCACCAAGGAATTCATGGTGTTCATTGCCCGCAGCAAGTGGTGCTGTGCCGATCGTATCGACCCCAACACGTACAATGTCGGCTTTCAGATCATGAACATGTCCCCCACCGACATATCGATCTTCCAGCGCATGTGCGACAGATATGGTACCCAGAAGCATGCAAAAAGCAAAAGTTATGACGATTACATGTGGAGATAAATTCAGAGTTATTTTCTTTTTTTAGCTTGAACGTGGCGTCCTGGCCGGGACGCCACGTTTTTTATCCACCCCTCAAAACAACGCTGCGGGATACCCTGCGGGCGCGATGTCTTCGGCAGGACGGCGCCGCTTGTTGTACAATTGCCGGCATGCAATACAGAACACTGCGCTCCATCGTCCGCTTCTTCATGAAGCTGATCACACGGATCGAGGTGAACGGCATCGAAAAGCTTCCCGAGGGAAACGTGATCGTCGCCGCCAATCATCTCGGCCGACTCGATTCAGCCGTTTTGTTGTGTCTCCTCGATCGTGAAGACATCATCATGGCGATTGCCGAAAAATACCGCGATCACCAGCTGTATGGCCCGATCGGGCGCGCCGCCAACGCCATCTGGTTAAATCGCTTCGAGGCCGATTACTCCGCCTTGCGGCAGATCCTCGAGCGGATGAAGCAGGGCGGGTTGTTCGTGATCGCGCCCGAGGGGACGCGCTCCCCAACGGAAGCGCTGCAGGAAGGTAAAAGGGGCGTGGCATTCCTGGCCAGCAAGAGCGGG
Organism: Anaerolineales bacterium; assembly: GCA_049697155.1. Classification (GTDB taxonomy): domain Bacteria; phylum Chloroflexota; class Anaerolineae; order Anaerolineales; family Villigracilaceae; genus Defluviilinea. Next base: position 2,990 of record JBAVVF010000004.1, on the reverse strand, counting down.
TATCCGGTCGTGCCCGTCGCGCTGACCGGCACGGAGGACCGCCGCGTGATCGAGAACCTCAGGCATTTCCGCCGCTCCAGGATCACCGTGACGGCCGCCGATCCGCTCCAGGTTGCCCTCCCCACGGGCAAGGGACGTGACGCAGCCATGCGCCAGTCCACAGACGAGATCATGTGCCGCATCGCCGCACTGCTGCCTGAAAAGTATCGCGGGGTCTATGCAGATCATCCGCGTCTGCAGGAACTGTTGAAGGCCCATGCGTAACCTGATTCGCTGGCTGATTCGCCGCATTTTCAACCTGATTGCCCGCATGGAAGTCCGCGGTTACGAGCATCTGCCAAAGGAAGGCAGCTTTGTGATCGCCACCAACCACCTCGGGATCGTGGATGTTCCTATTGCATTCTATGCGCTCGACCGCTGGGATATGTTCGTGATGATCGGGGAAAAATGGCGGGACGTGGGACTCTTCCGCTGGGTCGGGAAATACTTCAACTTCATCTTCATCGACCGGTTCAATCCGGACATCAAGGCTCTGCGCCAGGTGATCGCTTTGATGGAGGAAAACAACATCCTGGTCATCGCGCCCGAAGGGACACGCTCCCGCACCGGGGCCCTGATCGAAGCGAAGCCGGGCGTCAGCTACCTGGCCACCAAATTGAACCGGCCGATTGTCCCGGTAGCCATCACCGGCACACAGGACAAGGTCTTATTTGGCAGCCTGAAACGACTGCGCCGTTCGCGCGTCACGGTGACAGCCGGGCCGGCTTTTACCCTGCCGCCTCTGCCCCGGGAAAACCGCGACGAAGTCCTCAGGCAATACACCGATGAGATCATGTGCCGGATCGCGGCGATATTGCCGGAACAACATCGCGGCGTGTATGCGGATCATCCAAGGTTGAAGGAACTGCTTGCGCAGCAGGGAATCGCTGGCTAGGGAATCCGTTCGAATTCACCGTTCAGGTGCAGGTAATACTTCTCCACTTCCAAATATAAGGATTTCACCGCTTCTGCGGCATAGGCCAGATCGCTCAGATGGCGCTCCCTGGTGCCGGTCGCTCCATACGCGCCGCAGTCCTCGTGATTGATCAGGATGATTTTCTTGACGTTGTGGAGCTGGTGTGACATCTGGATCTGACTTTTAACAACGGCAAATTCCCTGACCCCGCCCGCCCACGAAATCCGGTCAAAGTTCTGTTTTCCGAAACGCTTCTCAAGCCAGTCGTTGAGATAATGCTGCAGACGAAAGTCGATGCAATGTACGACGACTGCTTCGCATGTGTGTACCATGTTATTCTCCTTTTAGATGAACAGACCTTCTTCACGTTTCAGGAACGTTCCCATTCCCGCTTTACCCAGCCATTGCTCACCATCCACAATCAGCCTGCCTCGCAAAAAGACCTTTTCGGGCATGCCAGTCAATTCCCAGCCTTCGTACAGGTTGTAGTCCGTGCGCTGGTGCGCATGCGCAACGCCATACCTGACCTTCTTATCTGGATTCCAGATCACGATATCTGCATCGGAGCCGGGCAGCAGCGCACCCTTGCGCGGGTACAAGCCGAAGATCCTGGCGGGGTTTGTGCTGTTGTAGGCGACGAATTGGTTGGCCGTGATCTTTCCTGCGCGCACCCCGCAGGTCCACATCACGGGCAGGCGGTCTTCCACGCCGGGCAGGCCGTTCGGAATCTTCGTAAAATCGTCCTTGCCCAGTTCCTTCCCGGGGATGGCGATCTCGCGGCCCTCGTAGACGATGGGCCGGGTCCCATCGTAAAAGAAGGGACAGTGGTCCGTGCCGATCGTCTGCAAAGTCCCCTCCGACAGGCCATCCCACAGGCGGACGTTATCCTGGGCTGCCCGCATGGGCGGGGAACAGATCCATTTGGCGCCATCCGGCCGGCGCAGATCCTCGATCGTGAAAAACAGATACTGGGGACACGTCTCCCCCATGGCCTTGACGCCGCGCTCACGCGCGTACTTCAGCATGTCCACTTCACCGCCAACATTCATGTGAACGATGTAGACGCTCGCCTCCGCCGCGGCCGCCATGCCGGCCACCCTTAACGTCGATTCAACCCCGCCCCAGCCGGGTCGCGTCAACGCGTGCCATTCGGGCTGCCAGCGGCCAGTATTCAGTGCGTCAGCAATCAGGGTATCGATCACGTCGCCGTTCTCACAGTGCGCCATCACCAGCATGCCGTTGTCCCTGGCAATCTGGAGCGCCTTGAAGATGCCGCCATCGTCGATCCGCAGGCGTCCGTTGTAGGCAGTGAAAACCTTGAGGGTTGTGATGCCCATCTCGCGCAAAGATGGTATCTCCCTGGCAATCTTCTCATCGAACTGCGTCAGGTTCATGTGGAAGGAATAATCGATGGCGGCTTTGGCGGATTTCTCGAGCCATAGATCGACCGAGTGTTTGAAAATCCCCGCTTCGTCCCCGCTGGCGCTCCACTCAGCGCGAGACTCCAGCGGGACAAAATCCATCACTGTGGTCGTCCCGCCGAAGGCCGCCGCTTTGTGACCTGTGTAATGGTCGTCCGAAGAGACGGTGCCGAACATCGGCAGGTCAAAATGGGTATGAGGATCGATCCCGCCCGGCATGACGAGCTTGCCCCTCGCGTCGACAACGTCCGCCTCAGGATGCCGAAAATCTTTTCCAATTAAGGAAATCTTTTCGCCGTCAATCAAAATGTCTGCTTCAAAGGTTTCCGCAGCGGTAACAAGGGTACCGCGTTTGATGATAGTTGCCATCCTGCCATCCTTTTACTGAGAAAGCAAAACGATCCTGTGCGCTATGGAGTTAATGGCTCCCAGCCGCGGCACAATCTCTCGTCCATCATGGATTGAATTCGGGATGTAAACGTAACTCCCGTCTCCTGCATCCGGAGCAGGCTGCGGCAGGCCTCCCTGCGCGCGAATGGTGAAATGTCCATTTTTATGGCGGCCGCTTTGAACTCTTCCTCATCACCCATGAAAGCATAGGCCTGCAAAAAAGG
>JBAVVF010000003.1:0-18568 GCA_049697155.1 Anaerolineales bacterium | reverse complement strand
GCCAGCGCGAGTACAGCAGGTTGATGATCAGATAGGAAGCAACGATCAGGGCAAAGATCGGTGAAAGCACATAGGCAAGCGGAATGACAATAACCGTCAATAACACGGCAGTGCCCAGCGCCACAGGCACCGGTAATTGGCCCGAGGCGATCGGCCGAAACTTTTTCTCCGGGTGATTGCGGTCACCTTCGGCATCGGCCACATCGTTGAGCAGGTACACGGCGCTGGAGATCAGCGAGAATAAAAAGAACCCCGCCACCGTTCGCAGGAACGGCTCCGGCATGAACAATTGCTTGTCAAAGATCAAACCAAAGAAGATGAAGCCGTTCTTGATCCACTGGCGCGGACGCATGGTTTTGAGGAGGGCTTTGAGCATGGGATAATTTTACCTTACCCTTCAAAAATCGATACTCGCCCCGATTCCCGGGGAGTGGCTAATTTCGTGAGCTTAGCCACAGAGCTCACAGAGATCATTGAGTTTTTACTCAGTGGACTCAGTGCTCTCCGTGGTGAGAAAATATCGGCCATTCTCTTAGCCACTCCTGATTCCCGGCTTGCGTCTCCCAATTTCCCGCTCCCGCATTACAATTCCCCCATGCCCAAGGTTCGTCTGGATGTATTGCTCGTCGAGCGCGGATTAGCGGAGTCGCGCGCCAAGGCCCAGGCCATGATCATGGCCGGCCAGGTGCGCGTGGCAGATCAGGTGGCGCTCAAGCCGGCCACCGCGGTTTCGGCCGATGCCATTCTGACGGTTGATTCCGGCCCGCGCTTCGTCTCGCGCGGCGGCGAAAAGCTGGATGCCGCCCTGACGGCCTTCGGCCTCGACGTGAGCGCCTGGGTCTGCGCGGACGTCGGCGCCTCGACCGGCGGCTTCACCGATTGTATGCTCCAGCGCGGGGCCGCCAGGGTCTACGCCATCGACGTGGGTAAAGGCATCCTGCACTGGAAGCTTCGCAACGATCCGCGCGTCATTGTGATGGAGGCGACGAACGCCCGCTATGTCGAAGCCCTGCCGGAGCAGGTAACGTTCGTCACGGTGGACGCGTCATTTATTTCGTTGAAAATTTTACTGCCGGTGGTAAAAAAGTGGCTCTTTCCTCTTTCGTCTTTCGAGGAGGCAGGAAAGACGAAAGAGGAAAGAGGGAATGTGATTGCCCTGATCAAACCTCAGTTCGAGGCAGGCAAAAAGGATGTCGCCCGCGGGGATGGCGTCATCCGCGATCCCGAGATCCACAGGCAAGTATTGCTCGACATCCTCGGCTTTGCACAAGGAGAGGGATTTCAAATTCGCGGGCTGATCAGGAGTCCACTGCTGGGGCCGAAGGGCAATGCCGAATTTTTGGTCTGGCTGGGGGGGCAGGAGTCCGAAGCCGATATCGCCGTTCTGGTAGACGGGGTCCTGCACTAAAACAAATCAGGAAACGCTGGAGCCTTCCCGTTCATTGATAAAGAAATCATGGGCGGCCACATGCTTGCGCGTTTCGGCCAGCATGTCGTCGATGCTCATGTTCCTGCGTCCATCCTCCGCAGGGTGATAGTGAACGTGAACGTGCCTGACATTTGGAATCGATTCGTAGATGAGTGATTCCACCCGGGTGGCAATCCGGTCACCCTGACTCACCGTCAGAGCGCCATCGATGCCGATCGTCAGGTTGACCACAAGATGTGGGCCGAAGCGGTGGGCCTGTACCTCCTCCAGCTGCTGCACTCCATCGACGTCCCGGATCAACGCCGCAATTTGCAGGGCAAGGTCCTTGCTCGGGACCGCGTCCATCAATTCGACGGATGATTCGCGCAGAATGTACACTCCGGTGCGCAGGATCAGGAGAGCCACGAGCGCGCCCGCCAGCGGATCGCCCCACGGCAGTCCGATCCGGCCGAGGAAGATACCCACCGAAGCCGCCGAAGCGGAGAAGATGTCGTTGCGATGATCGTACGCCAGTGCATCCACGATCGGGTTGCGCGTTTCTTTTCCAAGCTTGCGGACGTAGAAAAACAGAATGATCTTGATGGCTACCGTTGAGAGGGCCACCCACAGTGCGAAGGGATGAGAGCCAAGGCTGGTCAGCCCACCATCCATAATATCCCACATCTTATCGACCGAGTCCCAAAAGACGGTGATGGCGGTCGCCACGACAAAAGCGCCGACCACCAGGGACGCAATGCTTTCCAGCTGGCGATGTCCATAGGGGTGTTCGTTGTCGGCAGGCTTGTTGGCCAGCCGCATAAAGATGCTGGCTACAATGTAGTAGGCCACATCCGAAGTGGAGTTGATCCCTTCGGCAAGCAGCGCAGGGCTGTGCGACAGAATCCCAAACGTTGTCTTGACGATGGACAAGACAATATTGCATCCCAGTCCCAAATTCACTGCCCAGAGGCTTTTGCGGTCGCGTTCGTGGATCACAGGTTGATTGTATTGTCTGGCATCCGGACAAGTAATTGACAAAAATCCTCATTTTGCGATGATAGAGCGTGATTGCTCCGAACATGCCGCGGGGCGGTCTGGTAAAATTCGTGCATGCCCCCAACTTCCGAATCCGATTTCGATCTTCATCATCCCCAGCCGCTGCTGATCGTCATTTCAGGTCCTTCCGGCGTGGGCAAGGATACCGTCATGCAGCGCATGAAGGAACGCGGCCTGCCCTTCCATTTTGTCGTGACGGCCACCACACGTCCCAAGCGCGCCAACGAAACCCATGGCAAGGATTACTGGTTCGTCTCAAAGGAAGAGTTTGCCCGTATGATCGATGAGGATGAATTGATCGAGCACGCCATCGTGTACGGTGATTACAAAGGCATCCCAAAGCAGCAGGTGCGCGAGGCGCTCGACAGCGGCATGGATGTGGTGATGCGCCTGGACGTCCAGGGCGCCGAGACCGTCCGCAGGCTGGCCCACGAGGCGCTGCTGCTCTTCATCACCACCGAAAGTGAAGAAGAGCTGGTCCGCCGCCTCGAGACGCGCAAAACCGAGACCGCCGATTCGCTGGCCCTGCGCATCGCCACGGCCCGCAAGGAGCTCAAGCGCGTGGAAGCCTTCGACTACGTGATCGTGAATCGTGAATTTCATCTGGACGAGACTGTGGACACCATCCGTGCAATCATCGACGCGGAACATCATCGCGTGAACCCGCGAAAGGTAACTTTGTGAACGAAACCCCTCCCGCTTTTGATTCTCCTCAACCTGCCCCTCCTCCCCAGGCTGCCCGCGTCGTAGTCCCCCGCTCCGCCCCCTATGTGACCTATGCCATCATTGGCATTACGGCTTTTATCTTCATACTCCAGCAGGTCACTGATATTCCGGTCCTGCTCTTCCTCAAATCAAATGACTTGATCCGGGCCGGGCAGATCTGGCGGCTGCTGACGCCCATGTTTCTGCACGGATCGCTGACACATATCGGATTCAATATGTACGCCCTGCTCTCCTTCGGGACGGGACTCGAACGCTACTTCGGTCATGGAAGGTTTTTGGTACTTTATTTGCTCGGCGCATTCGCCGGCAACGTTGCATCCTTCCTGTTCACGGATGCGAATTCCCTGGGAGCCTCGACCGCGATCTTTGCTCTGCTCGGCGCGGAAGCCATCTTCCTGATCCAGAACCGCAAGGTATTCCCCGGGCAGTTCCGGGGCGCGATCGGGAACATTATCTTTATTGCCGTGATCAATTTATTTATCATCGGCTCCCTGCCCGGCATCGACAACTGGGGGCACATCGGCGGCCTGCTCGGCGGATTGATGTTCACTTCCTTCGCCGGCCCCAAGTGGGCAGTGGAGGGGATCTATCCCGCCTATCATCTGGTCGATAAACGATCCTTCAGCGCGGTCCTGGTCGGCGCAGGGATGGTGGTCCTGGTCTTCGGCGGGCTGGCAATGTGGGGAATGGTGAGGTAAGAGAGTAGAGATTAGTTATTCGTCGGGGAATTTTTGGTCACAGATTACACGGATTTCACTGATGGAAGAATCAAGCTGTGAAAATCCGTGAAATCTGTGGCTGATTTTTTAAGGCTTGATCTCGAACACTGCGCCCGCGCTGGTTCCCTGCACTTCGGGGAAGAAGGCTTCCCAGGCATGGGCCGGCAGGACGCGATATTCGCCGGCCTGCAGAGGGATCAGGGTATAGGTCAGCACGTAGGTGCCGGCGGGCAGATGATCGGCGGTGAAGAGGATGCCATCGTCGCGGATCTGCGGCTCGTTGAACAGCCACCAGCCCCAGCCCTCTGCGAAGGGATCCTCGTCCGCGAACTGGACCTGCACGCCGTCCGCCTCGAGTCCCTGCTGGCTCGTCTTGAGGCTGCGATTCAGGATTTCCATGCCGGCCGGGATGAAGTCCTCGACCATCACGTAGTACGAATCGTGCGGCAGGACGAGCGTCAGCCGCGCGCTGACCGGTTTTGCAGAACCCAGTTGAAGGGTGGAGAGAGGCGGGCAGTTCTTCGTGCAGTCGCCGGCCGTATAGACACGGTCGATGCGCATGCCCGCCTCCAGCGGCCGGACGTCCTCCACCGGACGGTTGAGGCTCAGCACGGCGCGATAGTACAGGCGCCCAAGCCCATCCTCGCGCTGAATGGACAAAAGGTTCGGCGAAGTGGCCGAGAGATAGGCCAACGGCACCTGTTCCTTCATCGGTGTGAGAAACTGTTCGGCAGAAATATCGCCGCTGGTCAGCGGACCGCCGTTGAGCGTGGCGTTGAACGAGAAATCCGCCTGGAGATCGCCAAACCCGACCATCGCTTCGTTGAGCGCCAGCATGGCCCAGGCATTCTCGTGACCGAGGCCCCAGAAGCCGCGCACGCTGCGATGAGCGGCAAGATAGCGCACTGCGTTGAAGACGACCGGGTTGGCAGGGTCGAGCTGGGCCAGCACGTACACTACCAGGGAGGTCGTGTAAATCGGCGAGCCGGTCATCCGGACATTCTCGTCTGGTGTTTCCCAGTGCGCGCCCGAGGCCGTCAGGAGCGCGGAGCTTTCCAGGTTGGAGATCAGGTCGCGGGCCCGTTCGTCGGCCGGGTTGATGCGGTGGACGATGGCAGCCAGCAGCGCCCGGCTGGACGGGCTCATGCGATCACGCACGTTGTACAGCTCATTGAGCGTGTCTTCCTCGAAGGTATTGGCCTGGGCCAGCGCGAACTGGATGAACGTGAACTGATCCAGGCTCGCGCCGTCGGTCCCGCTTGTGATCTCGTGCTTCAGGCCGCTCAAATACGTGCCGGCCCGCTGGAGTGTACTTTCGTCCACGCTCACGCCGATCTCGCGCGCCCGCAGCAGCCCAAAGAAGATATAGGCCGAGATGTAGGGATCGGATTTCTCGGCCTGCGTCCCATCCTCGAGCAGGACCGACCTGCCCCACCAGCTCCAGCCGCCGTCTTCGTTCTGCAAACGCAGCAGCCGGCTGACGGTCGCCGTGGAAGTTGCGTTGACTCGTTCCGTCAACTTCGGGTCGCTGAGGCCCGCGCCGTTGAGGGCCCGATAGACTTCCAGGTTGGGCAGGAAGTAGGACAGGGTTTCCTCGGCGCTCATGGTGTTGTCGGGCATCTCCAGCGCCTCCAGCGCAGATAACAGGCTGCCGGCCAGCGAAGCGCTGATCTCCACGTCCAGACCGCCGCCCGAAGGCACGAAGGTGCGCGGCAGGGAGATGACCACCTGCTGGGAGACTGCACCGCGTAACACTCCGCCGGTCACAAACGCCTGCGGAGCAGTGTATTGCAGGACTGGCAGTGTGCCCCAAACCGGCCGGGCCGAATCCTGTAGGGGCGGGCTGCCGTTGGACTCGACAGAGAAGACCAGGTCTGCCGAGGCAGCATTTCCAGCGGTTCCCCACCAATGCACACGTGTGCGCGCGTTGGGGAGGATATCCGCCTGCTGGGTGCTTTTCTCAGGCTCGTCGAGCAGGAAACCTTCCCCCTGCAGGCTGACCCGGACGCTGACGGGCTCGGACGTGTTGTTGTTGACGACCGCCGACAACAGGGCATGGTCGCCGCTGACGAGGAAGCGCGGCGTCACCGGCCGGATGAGCAATGGCTTGGTGGCTACGATCTGCGTCTCGGCCTGTCCGACGCGCGTGTCGAGGGTCAGTCCGCGCACATCCACCTGCCAGGTGGTCAGTGAATCGGGCAGGGTCACGGTCACCTGGCCGCGCCCGTCGGAGCCGGTGATCAGCGAGGGGTTCCAATAGGCAGTATCGGGAAATTCCTCGCGTACGACGACGGGCACGTTATCACCGCCTCCGCCGCCTCCGCCCGCCTGGCTGGCCTGGCGCCCGGTGTAGGCCGCCAGCGAGAGTCCGGTCTGCACACCGAGCGGCTGGTCCCTGTAGAAGGCGGGCAGGATATCTTCGGCATTCGGATCGGCCAGCGCCAGGGTTGCCAGATCGACAACCGAAAGCGAGAACTCGCCCTGGACGGGCTGACCCGTGTGATCGGTCACGAGCACATCGAACGTGACGTCCTCGCGCGGCCCCACCTGAGCCGGGTTCGAGGTCACCTGCACATTCAACGCCTGTGCGTCAGGCGCCACGGGCAGGTTGACCAGCCCATGCCGGAAGTCGTTGCCCTGGCCCAGCACGGTGACACTCACGTACACATTCGGCGCGTCATCTTCGGTGAGCGTCAGCGGATATTCCTTGCCGCTTCCGGTCAGCCAGACGACCTCCGACCTGGAGACCAGACCGCGTTCCACCGTCACGAGCGCCAGGGAATTCAGGGCAAACGGGTTTGGAATAAAAACCCTGGCGGTGTCGCCTGGCTTGTAGGAATCATGGTCCGCCGTCAGCTCGAAGCGCTGGTCGGGCAGGTCGGGCCAGGCCGCGCTGCCTGCGCCGCCGACCCAAACCAGCGTTTGCGTGTGAGCGCCTGCGCCGGACACGTCGAGCATGTAGGTGCCGGCCGCCGGCGGCTTGAACGAAAGCCGGGCCTTGCCGTCCGGCCCGGTCGCGAGGTCGCTGCTGCTGACCGGCCGATAGACCGGCGTGTACGTTGGGAAGCCGGCGCTGTCAGTCTCTTTTTCCCAGCGCACCTGCTTGAACTCGGCGGTCAGCTCCCGGTTTCCGGAAGGATTCTTCTCCCAATCCACCGTGAAGACTTCGAAGCCGAGCGGCGTGTCAGCCCGGCCGACCCATTGATCGGGGCGCAGGCCGATGTAGAAGTCGGCGGGATGGACGCGGGTCTCGGTCCGCGCGCTGACCGGCAGGCCGGATTCGTCCTGGGCGGTCACCTCCAGGGTGACAATCTGCCCCGCCTCCGACTCCGGGATGTCCGGCAGCTCGATCGACAGGGTCCCCTGCGGGGCCGTTTTGCCCGTTCCCTCCCCGACCGGTTCCCCAAAGTATCCGGACCCCTCTCCGCCCGGGAAGTGAAATACATCCAGCCAGGAGGTATCCAGGACACCCGTTTGATAATTCGGCAACTGGAAATCGGCCGGCCTGGCAGACACCGCCCAGTGGACGTCCACATCACCGGCCGGCGCGTCGAAAAAATAGCGCGCTTCCACTTCGGCCTGCTGCGCCTCGCCGATTTGCGCGTCGGGCGCGGGAAACTCCACGCTCAGGTTGATCTCGGGCTTGCGATATTCGGCAACCTGAAAGCCAAGGTAGAACTCGAAGAGACTGTTCTCGAACAGGTAATATCCGGGCATGGCGTCCGGCGACAACTGGAATTCACCGCTGAAGGTTCCATACGGAGAGAGCTGCAGGTCAAGATTGGAAAGCTCGACTCCGGCGGCATCCCGCAGGATCAGGGGAACAGCAGTGGCGGACGGCAATTCATAGCGCCCGTTGAATGCCTGGCGTGCAATGCCGCGGAAGTACACCGTTTGCCCGGGGCGGTAGATGGGGCGATCGGTGTACATATAGATTTCGATGTGCGGCGGCCGCACCCGCTGTGAATACCCGAAGTCCCAGGCGCCGATGCCCCAGCCCCAGTCGTTCACGGCCATCCCAAAGGTTTCCTCGCCCGGCTGTCCAAGCACGGCATAGACCTGACCTTCATGTGCGGGGACCGCGCCCTTCCACAAACCCGTCTCATCGGTGGTACCGGTAGCAAGTGTATTCCCGGCAGCGTCATAGATCGTCACCGCCGCGTTCACGACGGGTGTCTGCGAAGGCAGGTCCACTGCCCAGACCAGCGCCTCAGTCGCACCGAGCTTGAACGTAACGTTCACCTGGCTGGAAGCGACGAACACAATGTTCTTGCCGGGCGCCGTAATCTGCGGCGACGACAGCTGGACGTAATACAGGCCCGGCACGAGCTGGGTATTTTGGTGTGTAAGCCCAAGCTTGATGTCGTTCCAGCCCCCGGAAGGGAGGGTATGCGATTGGAGATAGGTGGAGGAACTGCCCGGAACGTAGGCCTGCTGGTTTTCATAGGAAGCCTGCAGGGAGAAGAAATCCAGCAGCGACACCGGCGCGACCATGGCGCTCGTACCCTGCACGTTCACAGCCTTCGCATACAATGCCGCTTCATCGGGGCGCACGAATGCCAGGGAGCCAAACAGGGTCGCGTTCAACATCGACGGCAGGGCCGGCGTGCGGACATCCAGCACGTATGAATCGCCGAGGGACTGTCCCCAGCGGTCCTTGAGGCGCGCCGAGAGCTCGATGGCATAGTTGGTATCCCCGATAAATTCTCCAAAAACAGTCAGGCTGAAGCCATCCTCGGACAGATTCGCATGCAGATTGTCGATCGCGGGAGAGACCGTGACCAGATCATCGTAATCGGCTTTGGGCAGCGGGGAATTGAACGTGAAGGTTGTCGATCCGACGTCGGTCTGTGTGCCAGTGACAGCAAAGTTATCGTAGGTGTTGAACACCGCGCCGTAATCCGTGCCGAGGATCAGTCCGCCCTGCGACTCCGCCACCGCGCCGATGTTGAGAATGTAACCCACGTTGCGTTCCAGCAGATCCTCCGGAACAAACGTCAGTTCCGTCTCGGCCTCGTTCCAGGAAAATTCCCCGTCCAGCTCACCTTCCGGCCCGCTGAACACAAAACCGGATTCCACGCTTTCTGTGTTCATGGGCTGATTGAACGTCAGCTTGATTTCGGCGTCGAGCGGAAGCAGCTCCTCGACCGACGGTTCCAGGCTGACGACACTCGGCCGCGACGTGGTGAACTTCCAGACCGGCTGTCCGCTGGCTCCTTCGGGCAGGCCGACACCTGTGACCGTCTTCAACTCCGGGTTGAGCCTGGCGGTGTATTCGGTCCCGCCTGCCAGCGCGACTTCGGGATAAAAAACATACGTGCTGGTATTGATCCATTCGCCAAGGCCCTTGACCGAAGGCTGCAGGCTGAAGGCCGCAGGCTGAAGGGACGGGTCAGTGCCCAGAGCCACAACCGGCTGATTGAAGGAGACCGCGATCGCGGCTTTGACGTTGACGTCCTCCGCATCCTGTTTCGGCAGAAGATTCGTCGGGCGCAAAAAATCGGCAACGCCAAACGAAAGCTCGACCGGTGGCGCGCCCCCAAATCCATTGGCCGATTGAACAGAATCTGCGATGCTGAACTTCAGGGTTGTATTTGGCGGATAAGACTCGCCGGGAGTAAATACGAGGGTCGCGTCATCGTTCCAGGCAAAGGTCCCGGCCGGCAGGCTGCTCAAAGCCGCTTCCACCGAGGCGCGGTTCACAGCCTGATTGAAGTAAAACGTGATGGGCGATCGATGCCCGATGACGCTGCCCGCTGGCGGGTCCGTCTCGACGAGCGCGGGAGGCAGCGACTGTTGAAAGGAGGTAGGTGTTGGAACGGCCGGCGTGGGAGTTCCGAGTCCGGGCAGGCCACCGCACGAGGAGAGAATCAACGCAGTGAGCAGGAGACAGTTGACGGTGAGAAGCAGACGGCGTTTCGACATGGTTCCTCGATGCAATAACTCTGTAAAGTCATTATACACGCGAGAGAATCAAAAAGGATACGGTCCCTGCGCGGCCTTTCGATTTTATTTACCGGGCACCCATCTCGTGTAAAACAGCCTCAAGCTCCTGCTGAAAGACGCTGAAAAGCTGGGCGCCCTCGATCAATCTGGTTTTTGTTTCACCATTGACCGTGTATGTCAGAACAAAGGATGGCACCCCCACAATCCCGGCTGCCTGCGCGTCTGCGAAGTCCTGACGAATACGGTCTTCATACCTGCCGCTGTCGTAGCAGCTGCTGAAATCGTCCATATCCAGGGCGGCCGTTTTAGCGATCAACTTGATGCGTTTATCCGTGAAGGAATCCACCTCTTCCCCGAGAACGTTTGCAAAGAGGTGGGCTTGCATTTCCCAAAACTTGTTCTGGTCTCCGGCACAGTAAGCCGCCAGCGCGGCATTCCGAGATTCCGTTGATGGGCTATCGCTGCCCCGTGTAATATTGTCACTGATAAAGTTACCCATCGAACGGTATGTGAAATAAACCTTGCCGGTGCTGATATATTGGTCGACCAGCAGCGGTTCAGTATCATTATGGAAGGACCTGCAATAGGGACACTGAAAGTCCGAAAACTCCTCGATCCGGATCGGCGAGTCTGGATCGCCCATCGAATTTCCGTTAGCACCCGGGCGCGGATCAGGGACGGTACTTACTACTTCGGCCGGGGGTCTCAGCCATCCTTCGAACCCTGAACCAATGAAGAAGATTGCAACAGTCAGTGCAGCCAGCGCGCATAAGACCAGCAGGATCGCGCCGGCAAGAATATAGGTTTGGTTACGTGACATCGTATCTCCATGAAGCAGCAGAATTTTGAACAGCCATCGAATCAGAAAGGACATGGTTTCCCATGTCCTTGTTTGGTCTACTGGCCTGCAATGACCGCTTCGACAGCCTGCACGATCTCCTCGTAGGTTGCAATATAGCCCGGCTGGCCGACCTTCTTTCCATTCACGAACACGGATGGGGTGCCCTGTACGCCCATCTGCCTGCCCAGGTCGAAATCCGCCTGGATCTCGGCCTGATATTCATTGGCGCTGAAACACTCCTTGAAGGACGGCATGTCCAGTCCGACACTTTGAGCCATCGCATGCAGGCGCGGGTCGCTGTAGCCCCCCTGGTTTTCACCGTTCCAGTTGGCATAAATGGTGTTGTGCATCTCCCAGAACTTATCCTGCTCGGCGGCGCACATCGAGGCGTTGGCCGCCTGGTCTGATTCCCCACCGTCGCCCGCGCCGTCTCCATCCAGGAAGGGATAGTTATGATAGACATAACGGGCCTTTCCGGTGTTCACCAGATTTTGTATGACAAGTGTCTCGATGCTTTCCGTGAAGTACTTGCAGGCCGGACACTGAAAATCCTCGAATACATCGATGGTCGCCGGCGCATCCGGCTCCCCCATACTTAGTTTATTAACGTTGGCGGCAGGCTCCGGGGTGGCGGAGACGATGTCGCCGTTCGGCAGCTGTGACACGATCACTGCGACAGCGACGATCACAACACCCAGCACGATCACCGCGATCGTCAGCCAGCGCTGACGCGCGGCCCGGCCCTGGCTTTGTTCTTCCGCACTCATGGAATGTCCTTTTGTGTGAATTCAAAACAGGGACACCGCTGCGCGCGTGTCCCTGTTCGTTTTACTGGGCGTTGATCTCAGCCAGAGCAGCTTCGAGCGCCTGCTGGAAGGCCTGGAACGGCTGGGCGCCCTCGATCAATTGGGTTTTCTTCTCGCCGTTGACGGTATAGGTGAGCAGGAAGCCCGGGGTGCCATTGACACCGGCCGCCTGGCCATCCTCATAATCCTGCTGGACGCGTTCCTCATACTTGCCGCTGTCATAGCAGCTGTTGAACTGCTCCATATCCAGGCCGGCCTTTTCGGCGATCAGTTTGAGGCGTTTGTCAGCGTAAGCACCGACATTCTCGGCATCCATGTTGTTCGCAAACAAATAAGCATGCATGTCCCAGAATTTGTTCTCATCGCCTGCACAATACATCGCCAGGGCGGCATTCTGCGATTCGGTGTTTCCGCCTCCGATATTCTGGCTGACCCAGTTGCCCATCGAGCGGTAGACAAAGCGCACCTTGCCCGTGTCGATATAGTACTGCCTTAACAATGGCTCGGTCTCTTCATGGAAGCGTTTGCAGTAGGGACATTGAAAATCGGAGAATTCCTCGATCAGGATCGGCGCGTCCGGGTCACCCATCGAATTGTCGTTGGCGTTGGGATGCGTCCCCGGGTCGACCGACACCACCTCGGCGGGGGGCTGGAGCTGGGGCCAGACGATGGCAAAAACGATGAAGGCCACCCCGACGGCAATCAGCCCAACGGTGATCAGGCGGCTGCGCCGTTCCTGCTGCCTGATCTTCTCGCGGCGTTCCTGACGCTTGCTCTTCCTTTCCATATTCATAAAAGCTCCTTGATGCAGATGATTTCGAAGTTGAATTTTCCCATGCCCAAAACCTTTTGTCTAGGAAAAGGTTAGCGAGTATTAAGATATCCCTGCCTATCCCAAATGCCTGTCCAGCCACTCGATCATGGTCCTGAACACTTCGGCTTTCTCGGGCTCATTGTGCAGTTCGTGATACAGACCCTCCCAGACCTTCAAGGTCACATCACCGCCCGCCTCGCGGACCCGCCCGGCAAAGTCCTCGCTTCCGCCCGAAAAAGCGATCTCGTCCCCCGTGCCGTGCATGATCAGCAAAGGCACCGGGAATTCCCCGGCGCGCTTAAGACAGAGGTCAATTGCCTGCAATCCTGCTTTCCCGAAAGCCAGACTGGTACTGGTGTGTACTAGTGGATCGTTGAGATAGTCCTGCACGACGTCCGGGTCGCGTGAAATCTTGAGCGGATCGAGCCCGCTGTGTGCGGTCATCGTCGGCAGGAGCGATCCCAGCAGTCGGACCAGGGCAACTTTGGCCTTTTGCTCCTGAAGGGCAGAGCGCAGACCCGGGCTGGTGACGATCACGCCCTTTAATCCGGAGCCATGCTGAATTGCATAGGTAAGGGTCAGCAGTCCGCCCAGGCTGTGACCATACAAAAAGTGCGGGATGCCGGGATAACGTCCCGCCATCAGCTCCAAAAACGCACGGATATCCTGCATGTATGCGGCGAGCGAGGATGCATGTCCGCGCGGTCCGCCGGATCTGCCATGACCGCGCAGGTCAAAGCCGGCCAGGGCATAGCCTGCCGCCGTCAATACTTCGCCAACATGGACATACCGCCCGGTATGCTCTCCCAACCCGTGAACGAGGGCGGCGAATGCTTTGGGCTTCCCGTCCTCAGGCTCCCAACCCTGAACGTGGAAGGCAAGACCGGTCGCATCCTCGAGTTTCGTCTCGAAGCTTTTCATAACTGCCTTTCAATCGTAACCTTGAACTCACAGGTGTTCTGCCCGGCCGCCTGGCAGGATGTCTCCTCCACATCCAGCGTCTGCCCGGTCGCCCAGAAGAGACTCTCGCGGATCAGGCCGCGGGTCACGTGGCAGATGGGGGTTGAGTCCTGCTGGCCGTGGGCGGTGGGAGAGGCATGGTCGATGAGCAGCAGGTCGAGGTCGAGGGTGTGAACCGCGATGTCGCCCGGCTGGGAGCCGATCAAACGGGCCAGCAATTCCAGGGTCGCTTTCGGGCGCGTGGCAAGCGGCAGTCGTTTGACCAGGACCGCCTGGGCCTTGCCGCCCAGCGCGGCGTCCTCCAGGAGGAGTTCCCACAGACGCTGTCCCACCCGCAGGAGGACTCCGCGGGCTCCGCGTCCATAATATGTGCGCATGGCGGCCTGGAGCGAGGCATAGGTCTTCGCCGATTCGGAAGCATCCAACTTGTGAAAGGTTTCCGGTTTTGCCCATTCGGGCGGCAGCTTCGAGAGCGCCAGCATTGCATGGAACTGATCCGCCCCCAGCTCGATGGCCACCGTTTCGACAAAGCGGCAGAGAATGCGGCTCGAAAGCTTCGTCTCACTCACGCCCGGGCTTCTCCTACTTCGAACCGGCAATACGGATCGCCCTTGGCCAGGCAGTGCGTTTCGATGATCTCGTGCTCCTTCCCGGTCGCCCAAAGTACGGCTTCGGCAATCGAGCCGGCGTAGAGATAACAGATCGGCGTTTCGGAATGGCGGCTATGACAGATTGCGCAGGTCGATTCGACGTACGCCAGCCTTTCACCACTCTCATCCACCCAGGCGTTCACCTGGGAATTGCTCTTTTTCAGCGCGTCCACCATCCCGTTCAGAATGAATTTGATGCGCTGTTTTTCAGGCAGCACTTTTAAGGCAACGCCCGCCACGCCAAGCAGCGCCGACTGTTCCCGGACACCGTACTGGAAGGAGGCCTTGCCGATCCGACGCAGCATGCCTTTCCCGGCCCGCCCATAGAAATCTTCGATGGCCTGATTCAACTGGGCATACTGCGAGGCCGGGATGGACGGCTCGAGGTTGTTCGGCGGAAAGTTGCCGATAAATCGCTCCAGGCCGGTTGTGCGCAGGACCGCGTTCAGTCCGTTGTCGCCCATCACCTCCTGGGCGGACGTCAGGGCCTGCCGTACGAGTGAATTAATGATGACTGCATCTTCCCGATTGGTCATGCTGCCTCCTCATTGCCTGGCGGGTACGTCGAATGTATACACAGGATATTCCTCGCCTGTCCGCACGAACCCCGTGCGCTGGTACAGGTTCAGGGAAATCTGATTGTCGCTTTGTGTGTTTACCGAGAGTCTGGTAATGCCTCTTTGGGTGAGAAAGGCAAATAAATCGTTCAACAAGGCCCGCCCCGCGCCCCGGCCCTGCACAGCCGGATGGACGGCCAGGCGTGCCAGATGGGCCCGCAGCCCATTGCCAGTGCTCAATTGATATCCGATGATCCCGTTTTCGTTCTCGGCGACCGTCACGTACATGGCCTGGGCAAAGGCCCGCTCGAGAGTCTCCAGCGGATTCTGCCACAGCGGATCGAAGGAGGCCGCGTCGGTCTTTTCGACCTCGGGGAGATCGGCCGCCGTCATCGTGCGGATGCGGATGTCGCCCGCGGCACTCGCCACCGTGGGCTGGTAGCGCCATTCGAGCATCACAATCTGCTGACGGTTCTCGAAGCCGCTGGCAGTCAGGATCTCCTGGAACCAGGGCTGGATCGCAATGGCCGCGACCTTCGCGCCCCCCGCCCGGGCGATCTCCTCCCTGGCCGCGGACCAGAGCATATTCCAGGCGTTCTCCGCAGCCCAGCGGCTCGTGTAAACAAAGAGCCTGATCCAGGCAATTCGTTCTGCTTCGGTGGGACAGGCCAGGGCCGCCGTGATCTTTCCGCCGTCATCCAGGGCCCAATAAAATGGAGCGCCCAGCCATTCCAATGGCGAGCGCCAGTCGAGGTGACGATGGAGGCGGGTCTCGAAAAAGATCAGGTTCGATAACTGCTGCTGGTCTCTGATATCCGCCGGTCGAACGAGGCTATTGATCACGATTACCGGTCCGGTTTGAGCTGCCTATCGGATCAACCCGATCCGCATCAGGAATTTCATGATGCGCTGGCTCAGCGAGGGTTTTTTGACCAGCCGCAGGGAATCATAGATGTCCATTTGGGAATCGTTAAAGCGCCCGTACTTGAGGTTGAGGTTGGCCGCGGCCTTGCGCACCACGGAATGCATGTCGCCTTCACCGATCTGTTCGAATAGCGCGGCGGCCCGGTCATATTCCGCCAGGGACTCTTTCCCCCGTCTGAGTCCTTCCAGGGCCGCGGCCCGGTTGCTGACGGCGATCCCCTGGCGGCGGATATCACTGGCCTTTTGAAAGACCTCTTCCGTACCGTCGGTGGCCTGCAGGGCTTCCCGGGCCTTCCCGGCCTGAAGCAAAGCCACGCTCTGGTTGTTCTTCATCTCGGCCGCGTTTAGGTCATCACCGACCGAGGCATACGCCTGCGCGGCCTGCAAAAACAGGTTTGCGGCAGCCAGATAACTTCCTTTTTCGTATTCCTGCTTGCCCTGGTCGGCAAGACTCTGGGGATTAAGTTGATCCGGGCTCATGGTTAGAGGGTAATATCGAGCAGGTCTTCGGCCACCGAGCGCAGCTTGTCCTTGGACATGGTGCTGAGCTTCATGGCCAGCTCCAGGTAGGGACGGTTGACCGGCATGGACACAAATTCACGCAATTCCATGGGCAGCTCGAGGAAGTTTTGGATCGTTTCTTCGCTGATCATCCACTGCCCGATGGGGCCGCTCCGGTCGAAGAAGGTTTCGATCCGCCCGCCCAGGGTCTTCACCAGCACCTCCAGCTCGGGCAGCGGGATCGGGCGTTCGCCCAGCTCGAAGGCTTTGATCCGTGAGCTGGCGATCCCCGTTTCGTGTGAAAGATTGCGGATGGAAATGCTGGCATTCATGCGTTCCTGCCGCAAAAGCGCCCCGATCTTGCGCTGGCGCACAGCCAGAAGTTTCGGCAGATCAAGGTGGGACTGCCGTGAAGGCCTCCCCGATTTGATCTGCTTGCTCCAGAAGTGGTCCATTGGCAAATCGAGATAGAAAATCAATGTTTCCAGCTCGGGCAGGGAAGGCGCTCTGAGTCCCTCTTCATAGGCCCGCAACATGCTCTTTTTTATGCCGATGGCCTCTGCACATTCCTGCACGCTTCTGCGCGCGGACAGGCGTGCATCACGGATCAGTACCCCAAGTTTCTTTGTGCGAATCGTGATCTGCGACTTTGTATCCATGCAACCTCTACAACGCCCGGTATGATGCTGATAAGAGCATTTGCCTGATTATAGCAGAGGCTGCGGGATACTATCGCCTTTGACCTGTATTCGAGGATGTCATAAAAACCTCAGCGCCGAGCTTGAAGCCTGCGGCTTCCAAACGCGGGCTGAAGATCGGACGGATGCCGGTGGGTTTCAGCTCGCCGATGATCTTGCCTTCCTTGCCTACGCCCGTCTGTTCGAACTTGAAGATGTCGGTCATGACGACCGTTTCCCCTTCCATGCCGCAGACCTCGGTAATGGAGGTTACTTTGCGCGAACCATCCTTCAAACGGGTCTGCTGAACGATCAGGTCAACCGCAGACGAGATCTGTTGTCTGACCACTTTGAGAGGCAGATCCATGCCGGACATGAGCACCATGGTCTCCAGGCGCGAGAGTGCATCGCGCGGCGTGTTGGCATGCAGGGTGGTTAGAGAACCGTCGTGACCGGTGTTCATGGCCTGGAGCATGTCCAGAGCTTCCCCGCCGCGGCATTCGCCCACGATGATCCGGTCCGGGCGCATGCGAAGTGAGTTACGCACCAGGTCGCGGATGGTGACAGACCCCTTGCCATCGACGTTGGCAACCTTCGTTTCCATGCGCAGGACATGATCCTGCTGAAGCTGAAGTTCGGCCGCGTCCTCGATCGTGACGATCCGTTCTTCCTCAGGAATATAGCTCGAAAGGACGTTAAGCAGAGTGGTTTTTCCGGAACCCGTCCCGCCTGAAATCACAATGTTCAAATGCGCCAGCACACAGGCTCGAATGAACTCTGCCATATTGGGAGTTAATGAACCATAGTTGATCAACTGCTGGATGGAAAGCTTGTCTTTTTTAAATTTGCGGATCGTGATGGACGGTCCATCGATGGACACCGGGCGGATGACTGCGTTCACGCGCGACCCGTCGGGCAGGCGCGCGTCGACGGTGGGGCTGTCGGCGTCGACGCGGCGGCCGAGGGGCAGGATGATGCGGTCGATGATCCGCATGACATGATCGTCGTCGTCAAACGTGATCGGGCTTTTGGTCAGCTTGCCGTTTTTTTCAACAAACACCTTCTTCGGCCCGTTCACCATCACCTCACTGACATCCGGGTCTTCCAGCAAAGGCTGGATGGGGCCGAAGCCGGTCAGTTCATCGAGAATATCGTGAAAGACCTGTTTGCGAATATCCTCAGGCAGGGTCACCTTGGTCTGGATATAGACTTCCTGCAGGCGTTGTTTCATGAACTCGGCCCGGTCGCCGAGCTGCAGCTCCTCGCCTTCCATCGAACGCCCGACATTCTCGATCAGGTAACGTTTGAACTTAAGCAGGTCGGCTGAAGTTAGCCGTGTGAAATTGGAAGAAATTGGGGTAGCCATTAGGAAGCCTGCTCCTCGACTTTATTCTGCTCGGGTATGACCCAGACGATGTGGGAGCGCCGGACTGCCATGAAGGGGGCCTGGAAAAGGGTCTGTCCGTCGGGGCCCAGCACCGTCACATCCGTCAGGGGCAGAAAACTCTCATTCACATCCAGCTCATCCTTGATCCGTTGATCCCGGCGGACGTGCAGCCGGCCGCGGATCATATGAGTGGTGGTCTGAACGGTGGCATGAACAGCAATTTTGGAAACGATATCCGTAAAAATCTTACCTTTTTCATCATATTCAATAGTCATGGTGCCTCGCATCAAGCAGAAATGTGCAGTTGGAAAGCAGACTCGTCAATCATTCCCCGGCAGGGAAAGACAAAAATAGCGACACCGCTCGGGATTGTCGCTATTTCATCCAAACGGGCTCGTGGCTAGAGTTTAGTCCAAATGAGCCCGAAATTACCTTTCACTTTCATTAGGGAATTATCTGGCCTGGAAGCGCTTTGCCAGTTTGACCATGTCCTCCGCCGTTCCCTTGAGGATGATGGAAGCTGTATCGGTGGGGTACTTTATGGTGATGGGCTGGTTCAAATTATTAGCCAGGGTGAAGTTGCTGCCCATGTAAGG
>JBAVVF010000002.1:0-3567 GCA_049697155.1 Anaerolineales bacterium | reverse complement strand
GGATGTCCAGGCCGCCAACGCGGCCGGAATCTTTGCGGTGTGGTTCAACCCGAGATCGGAGGAGACGCGCAGGGATGATCTGCACGTCACTGTCCATTCCATGCGGGAATTGCTTGCGTTTTTCATTGCTTTGGATCGCGATGAACCATCTGCCTGAGAGAGTGTTTCTTAAGTCTCCATGGCCTTCTTTTTTGTACACGGATCTCACGGAAAACACGGAAAAGAGCGGCTTTTCAGTGGTATTTCCGTGAAACTCAGTGCAATCCGTGTTGTCCGTGTCCGAAAAGGTCTTTAAGAAACACTCTCTGAGTCCCTTTCAGAATTAACAAGTTACCGGCATAAGGAAAGCTGGCTCTCAAAAGACCTCTGAATATAATTATGCTGACCATAGTCTAGACACATCGTACAGCGATGCAAGCGAGGGTTCCATGGCTTCCGAATACCAGCAAACAACAGACGTCGAGATCCAGGACCGGGTCAGGACCCGGTACAGGGACAGCCTCGATCAGCTCAAGACATTGGGCTTCGCGGAACTGTGCTGTTTCAGTGAAACTGTGAAGGCACTGGGATTGTCGAATGGGCCGCTCGGTCCACTGGGCGTGCTGGCCGCCTCGGCCAAGGAGATCCTGAGGCTGGGAAGCGATCTGAGCGTAAGCACCTTTCTGCTTCTTATGTTCTCCAGAGAATATGACACCTACGTGGCCCCGTTCGGATTGGGCGTCAAGTTCTATACGAGCTTTACCGACGGGACCTTTCTCATCACGGCCAACTTCGACAGTCAGGCCATCAGCGATGACCGGGAAAAAATCTATAAGTTCGCGCGGGAATCCTCGATCCAGGCCGCCTGGAAGCATCATCGCACCTGGGTGGCTGACCTGACGGCAACCGGCCGGCAGAGGAACTATCAGCTGTCCTTCGATGATTTTGCCAGGCTGTCGTGCCGGGAAGACAGTTACATGCTGAAACCAAAGTTCAGCAGCACCGCGGTGTTTGGTGACGTCGGCTCGACGACCCTCGGGGCCGTGATTTTTGGAGCCATGCTCGCGGCTGCCGTCCTGCTGCTTATGGCGATTCCCAATCTTCTGCATGCCCTCTATCCGGCCTGCTGGTTCGTAAGAAACATGGGCAAACCTTCCTTGCTGCAAAGCATTCCGATCGCGTTGGCTTGCATTGCCGGCAGCTGGTTCCTGGCCCGGATCCAAAAATCCACGGTGCTGGTGGACGGCATTGGGACCATGCTGTACGGACAGTCTCCCCGGCCGGATGGACGCGGCTTTATTTCGACGCGCTGGCTGGTCTTTATGACCCTGCCCATCCTGCCGGTGCGGTCGTATCAGATCGGCGAGGAAGTGTCGCAGTCCAGTGCCCAGAAACATCAGGCCATGCGCCCGCTCGACCGGTTCCACTGGGCGCAGATCAGGGGCACGCTCTGGCATTTCAAATGGTGGTATGCGCTCGTTATCCTGCTCTGGCTGGGTCTGGGGGCGTGGGCACTTTCACAATGTATGTAGAGCCTGGAGACTGGCAGGAATGCCAGTCTTTTCTTTTCTCGCGGTAGAATCCCTTCATTCAGGAGCAATTCATTATGGGCGTCATGATGCAAGCCTTCTATTGGGACTGTCCGCGCGTGGACAAGCGAGAATTCCAGTGGTGGAACTACGTCTGCGGGCAGGTACCCTCCCTGGCGCAGGCCGGGTTTACGTCGCTCTGGCTGCCGCCGGTCCACAAAGCCGCCAACCTGGGCGGACCCTCGATGGGCTATGACCCGTACGATTACTACGACCTCGGCGAGTTCGATCAGAAGGGCTGCATCCCGACCTGGTTCGGCACAAAGGCCGAACTGCTGGGCCTGATCGGGACGGCCCACAGCCACGGGCTGAGTCTGATCGCTGATATGGTGCTGAATCACAACTCGGGTGCGGACGCGCAGGAGCTCAATCCCATCACGAATCAATTGCGCTGGACTCTATTCAATCCGAAGAGCGGAAAATTTCTGCGCAATTGGGAATCATTTCATCCGAGCATGTATGAGTCGTGGGATGAAATGACTTTTGGTGACATGTCTGATCTGGCGCATCGCAATCCGTACGTCTATGCCGAGCTGCTCAAGCTGGCGCGCTGGCTGATTGAAGAGATTGGCTTCGATGGCTTTCGTTATGACTTTGTGAAGGGCTATGGCGCGAACACCATCACCGCATTCCAGGAATACCGTTATATCCGGGACGGCAAACCGTTCGTGCCGTACGGGGTTGCCGAGTTTTGGGATTCGGCAAGCAATACGCTCTACTGGGTGGAGAAGGCGAACTTCTCCAACTCGAATCCGGTGGATACATTCGATTTCCCTCTGCGCGAGATGCTCAAGGCGCTGTGCGACCAATATGGATTTAGTTTGAGGAACCTTACAAGCTGGGAAACGATTTTGCAGAAGCAGCCGCAAACGACCGTGACCTTCGTCGAGAACCATGACCTGCGCGACGAAGGCCGTCCCATCGTCAACGACAAACTGCTGGCTTATAGTTACATCCTCACGCACGAAGGTTATCCCTGCGTGTTCTGGCAGGATTACTTCAACTACAACCTTGCCCTGGACGGCACGCCGCACGGGATCGCGGCGCTTGTCGGCGTCCACGAAAAATACGCGGGCGGCGCGACGAACGTGCTTTACCTTGACGACAACCTTTACATCATGCAGCGCTCAGGCTATGGCGACGATCCGGGACTCGTCTACGTGCTCAACAACCGCGGCGATACCTGGAACGGAAGGGAAGTTGACACGAATTGGGCCAACGCTCAATTCCAACCCGTGGCCTGGTGGAGCAAAACGGACCTGGCGCGCCCGCTCGACCAATCCACCGACTCCGCCGGGCGGGCCTCGTTCTACGCTCCGCCGCGCGGCTATGCGGTGTATGCGGTTAAAGCCTGAAAGAGAATTCGGGCGTTTCCCAAAGCCAGGCTTGGCATCGAAATCAGGTGTGCTATGATGGACCGAAAGAGCACATGGTTCAATGACGGCTCTTTGGGAGTGAGTATGAATACAGAAAATAAACATATTGTTCGCTGGCCGGCTATTGCGTTATATCTGGGAATACTGGCAGTTTTGACGGCTTGTGGGAGCGTCACCCCGCTGCCGGCCGGGGCTGTCCAATTGCGCATGGATGGCGGCGCGCTCGAGGTGCAGGACCAGGCTGCCGGCTGGGTGCCGGTCGGAGGCGAGACCACCTTCGAGCTGGTCGGCCAGCTCGAAAGCACCGATCCCTGGATGGTGACTGGCAATACGTTTGCCGTCCGCGCGTCCACGCAGATCGCCGAGGGCCTGGAAGCCGGCGACCTGGTCAGCGTGAAGGGCATCATCCTTGAAGATGGGACGTGGCTGGCGAATTCCATCCAACCTGCCGAGGAGCCGCAGACTGCCCCGACGATCGTCCTGATCGGCAAAGTGGAGTCCACCGATCCCTGGGTGGTCAATGGGATTACACTCAATGTAACCACCGAGACAACGATCAGCGGGGAGATTGCTCCCGGCAAGCTCGTCCGCGTCGAGATCCTGCTGCTGGAGGATGGCACCTG
>JBAVVF010000001.1:0-4001 GCA_049697155.1 Anaerolineales bacterium | reverse complement strand
GTCTGGGATTTGGCAAAGGCATGCCCAAAGTGCGAGGCATGTCCCATTACTTCGCCGGTGGAGCGCATCTCGGGCCCGAGCAGAATGCTGGAGCCGGGCAGCTTCTTGAACGGGAACACTGCTTCCTTGACGAAAAATCCATCGACGCGCGGTTCGTTGAGGACGCCCAACTCTTCGAGCGTTTTCCCGGCCATGACCTGTGCAGCGATATAAGCCATATTCAGGCCTGTGGCTTTGCTCGCATATGGAACTGTTCGTGAGGCGCGCGGGTTGACCTCCAGCACGCAGACCACCTCATCCTTCAGCGCGAACTGTACGTTCATCAAGCCGCGCACGCCGAGAGCCAGTCCCAACTGCTCGGTATACTCGCGCATGATGCCCTGGTGATAAGCACTGACCTTGTACGGCGGCAAAACACAGGCCGCGTCGCCGGAATGCACGCCCGCTTCCTCGATGTGCTGCATCACTGCCCCAATGACTACACGCTGCCCATCTGCCAGTGCATCCACGTCCACCTCAAAGGCGTCTTCCATGAACTTGTCGATCAGGATCGGTTGACCGGGAGCCGCTTCGATCGCCTTTTGGATGAATCCTGCCAAATGGGCTTCCGACTCCACGAGGGCCATTGCTCTCCCGCCCAGCACAAATGACGGCCTGACCAGCACCGGATAGCCGATCTGCGCGGCGACTTCGCGCGCTTCCTCGAGCGAACGCGCAATCCCATTTTCGGGCTGAGGGATATCCAGCTCCTTGAGCAGTTTCGCGAACTCCTCACGATCTTCTGACAATTGGATTGCGTGCGGCGAGGTACCCAGGATCTTCACACCTGCGGCTTCCAGCCCCGCCGACAGGTTCAATGGCGTCTGGCCGCCGAACTGCACGATCACACCGAGCGGCTGCTCGCGTTCGATCACATTCAGCACGTGTTCCAGCGTCAACGGCTCGAAGTACAGCCGGTCGGCGGTGTCGTAATCGGTCGAGACCGTCTCGGGGTTGCAGTTGTACATGATGGTCTCGTAACCCATTTTCGACAGTGCGAACGCAGCCTGGCAGCAGCAGTAATCAAACTCAATCCCCTGCCCGATGCGGTTGGGCCCGCCGCCCAGGATGAGAATCTTTTGTTTGGCCGTTGGGCGTGACTCATCTTCCAGTTCGTAGGCACTGTATAGATAGGGAGTTTGTGCCTCGAACTCCGCGGCGCAGGTGTCTACTCTCTGGAAAGTTGGCAATATGCCGAGGCGTTTGCGTAATTCACGGACATCAGTCCGATGAAAGAGGAAAGAGGAAAGAAGGCGCGCGAGGTGCGAGTCGGCAAAGCCAAGTTGTTTTGTATGATGCAGTAAATTGGTAAGCTGGAAGTTGGTAGATTGGTCCAAGTTCCCAACTACCACTTTACCAAGTTCCAATTCACAACTTGCGATTGTCTGCATCTGCGCCAGAAACCAAAGATCATATCCACTCGCTTGAGAAATCTCTTCGAGTGGAATTCCCTGCCGAATCGCGCGATAGACGCGGAAGAGGCGATCGGGCGCGGGAAGCTTCAGCGTAGACAACGTTTCCGGCACGGCGACCAACTGGCGGCTGGGTCCGGAACCGTCCAGCGCATCCACTCCAATCTCAAGCGATTGGACCGCTTTGTTCAGCGCCTCCGGGAACGTCCGTCCCAAAGACATCACTTCCCCCACCGATTTCATCTGGGGACCAAGCGTCGGATCCACACCCGGGAATTTTTCGAACGCCCAGCGCGGAATCTTCACAACCACATAATCGAGCGAGGGCTCGAACGCCGCTTTGGTTTGTTTGGTGATGTCGTTCGTAATTTCGTCGAGGGTGTAGCCCACGGCGACGAGCGCGGCCAGCCTGGCAATCGGAAAGCCCGTGGCCTTCGACGCCAGCGCCGATGAACGACTGACGCGCGGATTCATTTCGATGACTATGGCGCGGCCCGTTTTTGGATCCACCGCGAACTGGACGTTCGAGCCGCCCGTCTCCACACCCACCGCGGACAGAACGCGATGAGCAAGATCACGCAGGATCTGATATTCGCGGTCGGTGAGCGTCTGCGCAGGTGCGACGGTGATGCTGTCGCCCGTGTGAATCCCCATCGGGTCGAGGTTCTCGATGGAACACACCACGACGAAGTTATCCACGCGGTCACGCATGACTTCGAGTTCGTATTCCTTCCAGCCGAGGACCGACTCCTCCAGCCAGGCCTGCCTGATCGGCGATTCGGCAATCGCTTTATGGAGCGCTGCGGGAAGCTCGTTGGGTTCAAAGACCCACGAGGCGCCCGCCCCGCCCATCACAAACGAAGCCCGCACGAGGACCGGATAGCCCGTCTCTGCAACGATCGCTTCGGCTTCCTGCAGGGAATATGCCGCGTCGCCGCGCGGGACAGGGATACCGGCTTGCTGCATGGTCGCGCGGAAAAGCATTCGGTCCTCAGCAGCCTTGATTGCGGGCAGCGTTGCACCGATGAGCCGGACGCCATATTTTTCGAGCACCCCGTTTTCGCTGAGTGCCAGCGCAAGATTAAGACCGATCTGCCCGCCAACGGTCGGCAGCATGGCATCGGGTTTTTCCTGCGTAATGATGGACTCCAGTGCCTCGGGCGTGAGCGGCTCGATATAAGTCGCGTCCGCAATTTCGGGGTCGGTCATGATCGTGGCGGGATTGGAATTGATCAGCACCACGCGGTAACCTTCGGCCCGCAAGGCCTTGACTGCCTGTGTACCGGAGTAATCGAACTCGGCCGCCTGCCCAATGACGATGGCGCCGGAGCCGGGGACCAGGATGGTGTGGATGTCAGTTCGTTTGGGCACTTGCCAACCTCGCGTGCACAAGTTCAAAGAACTCAGCAAAAATATCGTGTGCATCGTGTTGGCCAGGGGCGGCTTCCGGGTGAAACTGCACACTCAGCACAGGCTTGTGCTTGAGCCGAAACCCCTCGAGTGAATCGTCGTTCAGGCTTTTATAGGTGATTTCCACTTCGTTCGAATTCAAGCCATCCGCGGTAACACAGTAATTGTGATTTTGTGAGGTGATCAATACTTCGCCAGTCTGTAAATGCTGGACAGGATGATTCCCGCCGTGATGCCCAAATTTTAGTTTGTGCGTGCTTGCGCCGAGGGCCCGCCCAATCAACTGGTGTCCGAGACAAATCCCAAAGATCGGGATGCCGCTGTCGATCAGGCCGCGCACGGTCTCGACCGCGTACGGCAAGCCGGCCGGGTCGCCGGGACCATTGGACAGGAAGACTCCGTCGGGGTTCATCGCCAGCACCTCCTCCGCGGTTGTATCCGCCGGGACAACGATCACGTGAGCACCGTAACTCGCCAGGTGGCGCAGAATGTTCTTCTTGATGCCAAAGTCGTAGGCGACGATTCGGTAATTGGGGATTGGTACATTGGTAGTTGGTGCATCGGTAGTTGGTGCATACGGACTCGCTTTGCCAACACCCCAGTCCCCAGTTCCCAATTTACCATTTACCCAACGACTCCCCGCATCATCCATCCAATGATATGGCTCCCCGCAGGTCACTTCCCTGACCATATCACGCCCATCGAGACCGGGCCACTCGCGAGCCATCGCGAGCAGGGCTTCTGCAGATGTCCCTTGCGTGGAGAGGGCGGCCTTTTGCGTGCCGCCATCGCGCAGCTTGCGGGTCAGCCAGCGTGTGTCCACGCCGCTGATGCCCGGCACGCCGTGCTGTGCCAGCCAGTCCGAGAGCGAGCAGGCGGCCCGCCAGTTCGACACGACCGGGCTCAACGAACGGACGACCGCAGCGGAGGCTTGCGGAACATCCGATTCATAGTCTTCCCTATTAATACCGACATTTCCAATGTGCGAGGCGGTAAACATTACACCCTGTCCGCGATAGGATGGGTCAGTCAGGATTTCCTGATAGCCCGTCATGCTGGTGTTGAAGACCAGCTCAAATATCGTATCAGTTTCTGCACCGAGGGCCTGACCTTCGAGCAGCGTGCCGTCCTGTAATGCAA